>JBCDBX010000004.1:0-55194 GCA_039182865.1 Pseudomonadota bacterium | reverse complement strand
TCAATGTCTCGCTCCAGAAAAGGCACCAATAGATGGGCTTCCATATGATGGACAGGAATAGAAGGGATACCCAATGCCCAGGCCAAAGACTGTCCCACCGACGCACCCACAAACAGCGCGCCAACCAAACCAGGCCCCGCAGTGTAAGCGACGGCATCAATATCTTGGATAGTCAGATTCGCATCATCCAGACATTTTCTCGTCAGTGGGAGTAACTTGCGGATATGGTCACGCGAGGCTAATTCAGGCACAACACCACCATATTCGGCGTGCAAATCAATTTGGCTGTAGAGCTGTTCCGCCAATATTCGGCGATGCTCATCAATGATGGCCACGCCGGTTTCGTCGCAAGAACTCTCAATTCCTAATACTTTCATGGTTTTTTAGCTTAAATTTAAGAAAAAAGCCTAATTTTGGTTGAAATCGAGCATAACGCAATTATAATCCTGCGTCCTTTTTCGACAATTTTCATTTAACCAAAACGAGGATTTATGCCTGGAGTACGAGTCAAAGAAAATGAGCCATTCGATGTGGCCCTGCGACGCTTTCGCCGATCTTGCGAAAAAGCGAGTGTTTTAACCGAAGTTCGCCGTCGTGAATTCTATGAAAAACCAACTTCAGTACGTAAACGTAAAGCAGCTGCTGCTGTAAAACGTAATCTCAAGCGAGTTTCTCGTACATCACTAAAGCGTCGACGCCTCTATTAGTGCCCACGCTAAAAGAGCAAATCACTGCGGACATGAAGTCCGCGATGAAAGACGGAAATAAAGAACGTCTTACCACCATCAGGCTCATTCTAGCTGCTGTCAAACAAGTTGAGGTCGATACTCGAGATCAGGTCGATGATCAAAGTATGTTGGTCATTCTCGATAAGATGGCAAAGCAGCGTCGTGAATCTATATCTCAGTTTGAACAAGCTGGCCGTGACGACTTGGTCGCCAAAGAAAAACAAGAGCTCGAGATTATTTCAGAATTCTTACCAAAAGCCCTATCTGAAGGAGAAATCACCCAGCTAATTAATGATGCCATGCAACAAACCTCAGCATCGAGCATGAAAGACATGGGCAAGGTTATGGGAATTCTAAAACCTCAATTGCAAGGCCGAGCTGACATGGGGCAAGTCAGTAAACTGATCAAAGATAAATTATCTGGCTAAGCAGTTGCTAGGGAATTCCATTCCTTTTAGTCTCCAAAGTCTATGAATAGTCTGAAAAACGATACCTTTATTCGTGCTCTTTTGCGCCAACCTGTCGATTACACACCTATTTGGATCATGCGTCAGGCAGGTAGATATCTGCCGGAGTATCGTGCCACGCGCAAAAAAGCCGGTGATTTTCTGACACTTTGCAAAACACCCGAATTGGCATGTGAAGTCACCCTGCAGCCTCTGGAGCGGTTTGACTTGGATGCAGCCATCTTATTTTCAGACATTCTAACGATCCCAGATGCGATGGGATTAGGCTTAGAATTTCGTGAAGGTGATGGACCTGTTTTTACTAATCCGATTAACAATGCTCGTGATATTGAGAATCTAGCTATCCCGGATCCGCTTACTGAACTTAAATATGTGGTTGATGGAGTTTCTCTCATTCGTAAAGAACTCAACGGGCGTGTGCCTCTTATCGGCTTTTCAGGTAGCCCATGGACGCTAGCAACTTATATGGTAGAGGGTGGTTCTTCAAAAGATTTCAGCAAGGTTAAAAGTTTGTTGTATAGCTCGCCGCGTGACATGGAAAAATTATTAAACATTCTAAGTGATAGCGTTGCTGAGTATTTAAATGCTCAAATTGAAGCTGGGGCTCAAACAGTGATGATCTTTGATTCTTGGGGTGGGGCGTTATCACCAGAGACTTACCAAAGATTTTCTCTGCAACCTATGATAAGAGCCTTGGAAAAACTTCATAAGAAGTATGATGGTGCTCGCATCCCGTCTATTTTCTTTTCCAAGGGTGCAAATCATGCTTTAGATAAACTTGCATCTTCAGGCGCGGATGGTGTCGGTATTGATTGGACAATCAATGTTGATAAGGCTAGCGAAATCGTGGGTGCTCGCGTGACACTGCAAGGAAATTTAGATCCAGCGGTGATGTATACTGATGAAAAAACGATTAAGTCTGAAGTAAAAAAGATACTCGATGCCTATAAAAAAAATACGGGTCATATATTTAACTTAGGCCACGGCATACATCCAGCGATTGATCCTGCGAATGTAAAAATTTTAGTCGATTATGTTCACGATTATAGTAAATCATTACGCGAAACATACTAGCAACTAAAAGAGCTGTTCCGGTAAAGCCTCTGACGACCCTTCAATATAGGCTTCGGGCTGCAATATGGGTTGCGTGGATGTAGGCGATGTCCAACTCATACCTGGTAATTGTTCAACTAAAAATGCCTCTTCTATACCAGAGGGATCTAGATCATCCACAATTAATCCTGTGTCAGGATGTACTTTCATCACCACCATACCTTCGGGCAAAGCTGATTCATAATAGGGGGCATTCTTCAAGGCAACTTTCATAAAATCAATCCAGATTGGCAATGCGGCGACACTACCCGCTTCATTGCGACCAAGAGGTTCGTGATTATCAAAACCTACCCATACTACGGTTACTGAAGTAGGATGGTATCCAGCAAACCATGCATCTCTTTGTTCGTTGGTCGTGCCAGTTTTCCCTGCAATATCTGAGCGATTCAGTACTTTTGCCCTGCGTCCGGTGCCAAATTGGATAACATCACTCAGCATGCTATTCATTTGGTATACATTACTCTCAGAAATCACACGTGGTGCTGAACGTATTTCTTGATTCTCTAGTCCTTGATTTTGAGTGAGACCCAACTCTTCTAATTCCTCATTATGCAGTGAAATTTCAAAAGCCAAACGTTGGCATTCTTGATCACACACGCGAACCGGATTCTCGATGAATAGTAATTCAGAACCAGGTCCTTCAATACGACTGATAAAATAGGGGTCAACTTTATAGCCCCCATTTGCTAGCACGGAATAGGCCTCAGCCAATTTTAGAGGAGTAACAGTTGCACTTCCGAGCGCCAATGTTAAATCTTTGGGTAAGGTATCCACCTCAAAACCAAATTTACTCGCATGTTCTCGTGCAAACTTTCGCCCAATATCGCGCAATAACCGAATCGACACCATGTTGCGCGATTTAGTTAAAGCTAACCGCATACGAGTAGGACCAAAAAACTTACCGGAGTAGTTATTTGGACGCCAAGATTCTCCTTGTTCTTGGTTTTCAAAAACGACTGGAGCATCATTGATTGTTGTCGCGGGTGTAAACCCAGCTTCAAGTGCTGCGGAATAAATGAATGGTTTGAAAGAAGATCCGGGTTGTCGATTAGCCTGCATAACGCGATTGAATTTACTTGAAAAATAATCGTATCCACCCACTAAAGCGGTGATGGCGCCGTCATCAGGGTCGAGTGAAACTATAGCGCTAGAGACATCCGGAATTTGGCGAAGCTGCCAACCATCTTTAGTTTCGGTCACACGAATTACATCACCGACTTTCAATACTTGTGTGACTAACTTTGGTTTAGGACCTTTAGAGTTGTGCGTGGAATATTTACTGGCCCATTCAACGGATTCAAGATTTAAATTAATTATCTTATCCTCTAATGCTACTTGGGCCTCTTCATCATTAACTTCAATCACTACACCTGGAAGGAGATCAGCAACGTTTGGTATTTGACCTAATTGCTCATTCAATATCTCAGTATCTTCTAATTGATCAGCAGAAATGGTGCCTTCGGGACCACGATAACCATGGCGTAAGTCATAATCATCGATCCCTTTTTGGATAGCTTCAACCGCCGCCACTTGCTGGTCAGCCTCAATGGTAGTGTACACATTGTAACCAGCGGTGTATGCTTCTTCGCCATATAAATCAAACATGTAAGCTCTTACCATTTCTCCCACATAAGATGCGTCGACTTCTATATTGACTGCGTATCTTTTTGATTCTACCGGCGTTAGCAGCGCTTCTTCATATTCTTCCGCGGTAATCATATCTAGCTTGAACATACGTCCCAGTACATAGTCACGTCGCACAGTTGCACGTTGAATATTGCTGACAGGGTTGAATCTAGAGGGTGCCTTAGGAAGACCTGCGATCATGGCAACTTCTGGTATGGACAATTCTGAGACATCCTTACCAAAATATACTTCAGAAGCTGCTCCTACACCGTAGGCTCTTTGGCCCAAATAAATTTTATTCAAGTAAAGCGCCAGTATTTCTTGTTTAGAGAGGGTATCTTCAATTTTAAATGATAAGAAAATCTCTTTAATTTTACGCGTGTAGGTACGCTCAGGCGTTAAAAAGAAATTTCGTGCCACTTGCATAGTGATCGTGCTACCGCCCTGTGCCTTTTGTCCGGTCATCACTAGATTAATGCCAGCCCTTAAGAGACCTTGGTAATCAACGCCAGGATGCTCAAAGAAACGATCATCTTCTGCTGCAAGAAACGCATTGACTAGTTCAGTTGGAATTTCATTGTATTGCAAGGGCACTCGGCGTTGATTGCCATAGAGTGCAATTAATTTACCTTCTCGACTATAAACCTTGAGTGGCGTCTGTAATTGGACGTCTCTTAATGACTCAACAGTTGGAAGCTGAGGTGAGTAAATTAGATAGGTAATACCAATAATTGCCACTGCTACGACGGACATTACTAGAAAACCGATGAAACTGAACTTAAATAGCTTTAAATACAAAGACATATAATTAAAATGGTTAGCAGATCTGTAAGTTACGAGTGTAAGGCAGGAAAGTAAAGTAAGAGTTCGCCTGAAATTCAATTTGAAAAAACTTACACGTTGATAGAGAGTTCGACATATAATTTAAATAAGAATCTAATTTGGTAAAATAACTCACGGAATTTAATAAAGTGCTGCAATTTTCATCACGCAAAAGCCCAGTTATTGGTATCGACATTAGTTCGACATCCATCAAAATCATAGAGCTGTCAAATAGTGGCTCTGGCTACCGTGTGGAACACTACGGTGTAGAACCCTTACCTGCCAACAGTATCACTGAAAAAGTTATCTCAGATGTAGACGCGGTGGGCGACTCTATCAGAAAAGCTGTCAAGAAAGCAGGATCGAAAGCAAAAAAGTGTTCGCTTGCAGTTGCAGGCTCCGCTGTTATTTCTAAAGTTATCACTATGCCTTCCTCACTTACTGATCAGGATATGGAAGCGCAGATTCAGATTGAGGCTGACCAATATATTCCTTATGCTCTTGAAGAAGTCAACTTAGACTTTAATGTACTTGGACCTACCGATGGTAACCCAGATACCGTCGACGTACTTCTAGCAGCTTCAAGAAGTGAGAACGTAGAAATGCGAGTCGCTGCTGCAGAAGTTGCAGGAATAACCCCTATCGTTGTTGATGTTGAAGCCTATGCGATTGAAAATATTTATCCACTTCTATCAGAGGATATTCCTCAACAAGATAATGATAAAACTGTTGGGATCTTAGATATTGGGTCAACCATGACCAGCCTGAATGTCATGCAGAATGGCAGTATGGTTTATACACGAGAACAACCATTTGGTGGCAAACAACTTACTGAAGAAATCATGCACCAGTATGGTCTTACCTTCGAAGAAGCTGGCCTAGCGAAAAAAGAAGGTGGTTTACCTGACAATTATGTCACCGACTTACTCGAGCCATTTAAAAAAACTGCTGCTCAGCAAGCAAATCGATTCTTACAATTCTTTTATTCTGCTAGCCAACATTCTTCCGTCGATCATATTGTTCTAGCAGGTGGATGTGCATCTATTCCAGGACTTGATGAAATTATTCATAAAGAATTAGGTATTAGTGTATCAATAGCAAACCCATTCAAACATATTTCGCTTGGTTCAAAGATTAATCCGCAATCCCTAGGTAATGATGCGCCTGCGTTATTAATCTCGAGCGGACTTGCATTAAGGGCTTTTGATTAAGTATGGCTAAAATCAATTTACTTCCTTGGCGCGAGACACTACGCAAAGAAAAGCAACAAGAATTCTTTACTATGCTTGGTGCAGGTGCTGCTGTTGCTGTCCTGGCGGTGCTAGTCATTCACTTTCAAGTAGAACGTATGATTGATGGACAAGAACGTCGCAATAAATTCCTAGAAAATGAAATTGTTATTCTTGATGAAAGAATTAAAGAAATTCAAAAATTAGATGCTACCCGACGCGCCTTAATCGAACGTATGGAAGTTATTCAAAACTTGCAAGCCACGCGACCCAGCATTGTTCATTTATTTGATGAGGTCGTTACCACCCTACCAGAAAATGTTTACTTAACAAGTCTAACGCAAAACAACGATAAAATTCAGATTAAAGGTGATGCAGAATCAAATGCTCGCGTATCTTCATATATGCGCAATATCGAAGAGTCTGAGTGGCTAAAACAACCTAAGCTTGGCGTGATATCTACAGAGGAGAATAATGGACTTCGCTTAAGCAAATTTTCTTTAACTCTTGACCAAACCACACCAGGCAGTGACGAGAAGGAAGAGTAAATTATTATGAATTTATCTGACCTCAATAATTTTGATATCAATAATATTGGAACTGCTCCTTTATTTTTTAAATTAATAATCATAGTAATTTTGGCAGTTGGCATTGTTGGGTTGGGGTATTATTTTGATACAAAAAATCAGCTTGTAAGATATGAAAAATCCCAAGCCAAAGAAACTGAATTAAGAAGAACTTTTGAAATAAAAGTTGCAAAAGCTGCAAATCTTGAAGAATACAAGGATCAACTTGAAGAAATGCGTCGTACATTTGGAACACTACTACGCCAGCTGCCTAGTGAGACTGAGATCCCCGCATTAATCGTCGATATTTCTCAAACAGCACTATCAAGTGGATTGGAAGTCAAACTATTCAAACCGGGCGATGAGGTTACAAGAGAGTTCTATGCAGAAAAGCCCATACAGCTCACTCTACAAGGTGATTACCATCAATTTGGGATGTTTGCTAGCGAGGTAGCAGCACTGCCAAGAATAGTAACTATGCATAATATAAATTTGTCGCCCAGCAAAGAGGGGCAACAAATGACAATGAATGCCTTAGCAAAAACTTATCGTTATCTCAGCGATTCTGAGGAAGAATAGGGTTCAACATGGATAAGTTAGATAAGCATTCTAAAAAATTAAACTCATTCAACAAGGTGCATGTTTTTACATGTCTTGTTTTATCTATTTTAGTATCGGCCTGCGCAGACAATACTTCCGATTTGCAGCAGTGGGCCGAAGAAGTTAAAGCCAGGCCGCAAAAAGGTGTTGAGCCTTTGCCTGAAGTAATTCCATATAAGGCATTCATCTATAATGCTTCTAATAAACGCGATCCTTTCGATAGCAGTATATTCCGACCAAAAATTGGTGTTAACTCGCAGCAAACATCAAATTCTTCAATTACCCCAGACCGTAATCGTGTCCCGGAATATCTCGAAAGTTTCCCATTAGATACGTTACGCATGGTTGGAACTATTGCGCAAGACAATCAAACATGGGCACTGATACAAACACCAGACAAAACTATTCAAAAAGTATTGTCCGGGAATTACCTAGGCCAAAATAATGGAAAGATAGTTTCTGTTAATAGCGATGCAATTCAACTCGTTGAAATTATCCCAGACAACTTTGGTGGCTGGGAAGAACGCGATGCAACTATTGCACTAAGTGACCAATAATGAAAGCTTTTAATACAAATACTAAAACTCATACAAACCAAAATCTAGTGGTAAGTACTATGGAAAAAGATTACTTATTTTTTAGTAAATCATCTTTAAAATGCATAATAAATTTACTTTCGATATTTTTTTGCGCATTGATCTTTTCATTAAATGCACACGCAGAAAATAAATTAAATGACATATCGATCGCAGCATTACCTGATGATCAAGTTGAAATTACGTTAGAGTTTAGTTCAGCACCAACTGAACCGCTAGCATTTACCACCGACAATCCAGCACGCATCGCACTGGATTTCGCTAATACAGAGCTTGCTGTTAAAGACCGATTTCAAGATATCAATATCGGGCCCACTAAAACCGTGAATGCTATTCAATCTAAAGACAGAACACGCATTGTAGTAAACCTTGATTTACTTCAAGAGTATCAAGTCATACAACAAGGAAATAACTACATACTAACAATAGGCGATGCAACTGCGACTGTTGCAAGAAAGTTGCAACAAGAGGCACCGCAGTCAGCACAAATATCGTCACCTTCGACTGGAACGAATAATATCGATTTAATCGATTTCAGACGCGGAGATGGTGATACGGGACGCATCATGGTGAGCCTTACTGATTCTAGTACACCTGTTACCCTAGTTGAACAAGGCGGAAGAATTATCTTGAATTTTAGTGACTCAACATTAGCTGCTGATCTTCAAAAAAGATTTGATGTAACTGACTTTGCAACACCAATTAATTCATTTGAAGCGAGATCCGATGGCCCTGATGTTCAAATTACAGTACTTCCAAATACTGATATTGAATATGAGCACTTAGCTTATCAGACAAATAATCTTTACATTCTTGAAGTGCAAAAGATACCAGAGGAAATCATACAAACCCGACGCAGAGAAACTTATGATGGAGAGCGTTTATCTCTAAATTTCCAGAATATTGAAGTTAGATCAGTACTACAACTAATCGCGGACTTCACTGGCTTGAATCTAGTCGTCAGTGATTCTGTAGGTGGCTCATTAACTTTGCGACTAAAGAATGTCCCTTGGGATCAGGCGTTAGATATCATTCTTAGAACAAAAGGCTTGGATATGCGCGAGAATGGCAATGTTTTGTACATTGCGCCTAGTGAAGAAATTGCAGCGCGTGAAAAATTAGAACTTGAATCTCAACAGCAAGTTGAAGAGCTTGCTCCTTTACGTTCTGAATTTATTCAAATTAATTATGCCAGTGCAACAGATTTAGCCGAGTTGCTCAAAGATGGTGACAACACATTACTATCAACCCGGGGTCAAGTTAGTGTTGATCAACGGACGAATACACTTTTAGTGCAAGACACGGCACAAAAACTTGGCGAGATTCGTCGATTAATTGAGAGACTTGATATTGCAGTGAAACAAGTATTGATTGAAACACGCATCGTTAATGCAAATGACGACTTCAGTAAAGATCTAGGCGCAAGATTCGGTGTATTTAATGTCAACCAAGATTTACAGGATGCGGATGGAAAAGGTGAAGTAGTTGGTGGTAACTTAGGCTTCTTAGAACCGATTAGAGCCGGGACACCTGATGCCATTCCTCTTGATGATACTTTGAATGTTAATTTACCCATTCCTTCTGATGGAACATCTGGTGGACAATTCGCATTTTCATTTATCAAACTACCTTTTGGCTATTCGTTAAATTTAGAACTATCTGCAGCACAAGCAGAGAGTCGTGCAGAAATTGTGTCTAACCCAAGAGTGATAACCGCAAATCAAAGTACCGCGCGCATTGAGTCGGGTACTGAAATACCTTTCCAATCGGCCACTTCTAGTGGTGCAACCGATGTGGAATTCAAGAAAGCTGTGCTTTCATTAGAGGTCACGCCTCAAATAACACCAGATGATCGTATTAATATGCAGGTTAATGTTACCAATGACACAGTTGGCGAGCTTACAGTCGATGGCACACCGTCTATTGACACAAACGAGATTGAATCTAATGTGCTGGTTGATAATGGTCAGACGGTTGTACTTGGTGGAATTTACACAGAAAATTCCTCTGAGTCAGAAGTTAAAGTTCCTTTTTTTGGAGATCTACCTGTAGCAGGTCGTTTATTTAGACGAGAAAGTATCAACTATGATAAATCTGAACTGTTAATATTCATCACACCTAAGATCATTGATGAAGAATTAAATCTCACTCGATAACCTCATCGAATTAGACATGTTTTTCAAAAAGCCCCGCATAAGCGGGGCTTTTTGTTTACAATACATAAAAGACTATTCTCACTGTCTAATGACGAAAAATATATCACTCATCGGTCCAATGGGAGCTGGCAAATCATCTATTGGGAAGCGGTTAGCCAAGCAATTAAAGCAACCTTTTTTTGACAGTGATCGAATGATTGAGAAAAAAACAGGTGTTGCTATATCCACAATTTTTGAGCTAGAAGGTGAAGATGGATTCAGAAGTCGCGAATCTAAAGCACTTGTAGAGTTATTAGAAAAAGATAATGCAGTTATCGCAACTGGTGGTGGTATCGTTCTAGCCGAAGAGAATCAAAAGCTATTATCCGAAAAGAGCATTATTATTTACCTAAAAGCATCCGTAGATACACAGGTTTGTCGTACGAAATATGATAAAAAACGACCCTTGTTACAAACAAATGATCGACACTCCACACTACAAGCATTAGCGAAAAAACGTAATCCTTTGTATGAATCTCTAGCCAATATTACAATAGACACTAATCAGCAAAGTATTGCTAAGTCAATTGAATTAATCACCAACCAATTAAACCGCTAAAAATTAAAAGCTATTTCAACTATGAATATACTTACCGTCGACTTGGGAGAACGCTCATACCCTATTTACATAGGTATGGATGTATTACCTCAAGGTGAGTTGTTAAAGAAACATATCAATGGAAAACAAGTCGTTATAATAAGTAATGAGACTGTGGCACCTCTTTATCTACATCAATTAAAACTAGCCTTATCTCCTAATGAATCTTTAGATATTATTTTGCCGGATGGCGAACAATTCAAAAATATATCTTCCCTAGAAAATATTTTTGATCAAATGCTTTCAAACAAATGTGCTCGCGATGTGACTGTAATTGCACTTGGCGGCGGTGTGATAGGTGATATCACTGGTTTCGCAGCAGCTAGTTACCAAAGAGGCGTGAACTTTATACAAATACCGACGACTTTATTGGCACAAGTCGATTCTTCAGTCGGCGGGAAAACTGGGGTAAATCATGCTCTTGGTAAAAATATGATTGGTGCATTTTATCAACCACAATGTGTCATCGTAGATATAAATACACTACATACATTACCCAGTAGAGAATTGAGCGCGGGATTAGCTGAAGTGATTAAATATGGTTTACTCGCCGATTATGAATTCTTTACCTGGTTAGAAAAAAACATGGTTAAACTTTTGGAATTAGATGCAGACTTTATTGCTTATGCAATCGAAAAGTCCTGTCAATGCAAAGCCGATGTAGTCGCTAGTGATGAGAAAGAAAAAAGTGGTCGCCGAGCTCTGTTAAATCTTGGTCATACTTTCGGACATGCTATAGAAACTGGTATGGGATATGGTGTTTGGTTACACGGTGAAGCGGTTGCTTGTGGAATGTCTATCGCTGCAGAGTTTTCAGCTAGACTCGGTTGGATTTCATCTCAAGATGTAGAGCGTATTAATAATTTAATATCTGCTGCAAATCTTCCCACCAGCTTACCTGCTGAGTTAGCTGCTGAACGCATCTTGGAATTGATGTCAGTTGATAAGAAAGTCATGGATGGAAAACTTAATTTAGTATTACTCAAAAAGATCGGTGAAGCTAATCTCACAAATGAATTTGATAAAGACTTACTCAGTAGTACTTTGGTGGAATTAACACAAGCCGCATAAACATGGCAGATACTTCACCTCAAGCGCATTTTTTATTACATGAAAATCATCTAGCTCCATATGCTGCAAAGCAAGATTACTCTGATGGTCGAGTCTTTGAAGAGACGCAAAAATCAACAACACGAACCGAGTTTCAACGTGATAGAGACCGAATAATCCATTGCACTGCTTTCAGACGACTAGAATATAAAACTCAAGTCTTCATTAATCATGAGGGTGATTTATACCGGACTCGTCTGACGCATTCATTAGAAGTAGCACAAATTGCTCGCTCAATTTCTAGAGCACTAAATCTAAACGAGGATTTAACAGAAGCCATTTCTCTGGCTCATGATTTAGGACACACTCCATTCGGACATGCCGGCCAAGATGCATTACATGATTGCATGAAAGAATACGGAGGCTTTGAACATAACTTTCAATCTTTGCGTGTCGTAGATCATCTGGAAGAGAAATACCCAGATTTCGATGGTCTGAATTTAATGTTTGAAACAAGAGAGGGTATCTTAAAACACTGTTCTATAAAGAATGCCAGAAAAATGGGCGAATTAGGGCAACGCTTCATAAATCGCCGACAACCTAGTCTCGAGGCACAATTAACTAATATCGCAGATGAAATAGCTTATGATAATCATGATATTGATGATGGGATAAGATCTGGTTTATTAACCACAGATCAGTTGAACAAAGTTGAATTGTTTTTTGAAAATTACCAAGGTGTTCAGCAGGAATTTCCTAATATTCCAGAAAGAAGGAAGACCAAAGAAGTCATACGCAGAATAATTAACCACCTTGTCACAGACTTGATAAATACATCACAGAGCAATATCAATCAAAGCAAAATATCATCGATTCAAGATGTGAGAATGAGTAAACATCCATTGATTACTTTTAATCAAGTAATAAAAGCAAAAATGCTTGAGTTAAAATCATTTCTTCATACCAACTTGTATCAGCATGAACAAGTCAATATGATGAGTACAAATGCAAAAAACATCGTTACAGATCTTTTTGAAGCATTTATATATAACTCCAACCTGCTTCCTAAAGATCACCGCGAAAAAGCAAAACTCAAAAAAGATTCACATGGGGATGACGGCTATGCGCGTGTCATCGCAGATTACATTGCTGGTATGACTGATCGTTATGCGGCGATTGAACATGAAAGAGTAGTTAAAAATAAATGAATGAGATCAAAAAAAGCACTTCTCTAAGTGAAGAAACTATAAGCCAGTTGGGCTTAAAAGATCAGCCATTCAAAGATCATGCAGGGGATGACTATCTTTACAAAGACAGTCATCTAGAGATGACTTCAAACATCATAATGGAGTACCTCACTAATCCATCTACCACCGTAATATTAACGGGTGAGCGCGGTGTTGGGAAAACGACATTCTTACGAAAAGTTTTAAGATTAGGTTATCAGCGTTATCAATTTTGCACGGTGCGTGTTCGCAAAGACACTAACTTTGAATTTATTGAAGATAAAATTAAACAACGCTGGGAACTTTCGTCAACCAGCGTGCAATCACCAGTTATTGATTTGTCAATTGAGAATTATGTCATCTCTTATTTGAGAGAACACCCTCATGCTGTTCTAATTATAGATGATGCTCATCACCTGGACTCAACTACACTTGATAGATTATTGACATTAAAGCATCGTATTGGTCTTGCATTGCCTATGGGAATGGGCTTCATAATGGCTGGCGAAACGCCTCTAAAAGTTAAAATTACTGAATTAGAAGAATCTAATCCTGCATGCACTCAAGTTTATCAAATAGATGTTCGTCCACTTAATAAAGATCAGACCACAAGTTATATTCAGCATCGCTTATCCACCGCAGGTTTAGAATCAGAATCTCCTTTTTCTGAGCAAGACCTAAATGCAATTTACGAATCTACTTCAGGTAATATAAGGCAGATTCACTTAGAAGCTGCACATCTCTTGGAAAATGGCTCAGAGCAAGTCATTTCTAACGACATAAAAACTGTTCCATCAAAAGAACTAAAACCCAATAAGAAGATGGCATTAATTATTGTCCTCGTAATTGCCACACTTGCTGTCATTTTATATGCAAATATAAAGTCAAACCAAAATAATCAAAGCGAACTGGTTATTCCTTTAGAAACACCACCAAGCATCCAGTCTAATGACACAAGCGAATCAACATTATTAATAGAGAATATCGATAACACCACAGACATCGACCCAATTGCTGAAATTATTGAGAAACATGAGAATAACGATGATCAAGAAGTTATTGTTGATGAATCTGCAAACAACTCCATTGATACTAATGCCCAGCGCGATACCTTACTAGCTGAATCTATTGAAAATATAGAAGAGCCTGCCGAAGAGAATAAAATAGAAAATACACCTGAGAAAAAATCCCAAGAGATCCATACATTTGGAAAGGATTGGTTAAAAAACCTTGACGCTTCAAATTACACCCTTCAAGTTGTTGCTAGTAAAGACATCAAACAGTTGGAGTCTCTAATTAAATCTGAGAATCTTACTAACGAATTTGCACATTATTCTAAGCCTGTGAATGGCTCCACATACTATGTACTCGTCGTTGGTCGTTATGATAATCGTGAAGATGCTGTTAAAGCTGTTCAACAACTCTCGGAAAACCTTAAGAAAAATAAGCCATGGCCGGTGGCGCTCTCAAGCATTCAACCTCATTTAAACTAGTTATTAATGACTAGCAGTAACTCTTGACAAGTGTCAGTTAGCTAGTAGCCTCTATACAAAACTTCAACTGAGAGCTCAATTATATGGCTGGAAAAATTCCACAGCCTTTTATCGACCAAATCTTAAATCAAACGGATATTGTTGATTTAATCGGTAGCTATATTGATCTAAAACCTAAAGGCAAAGAATTTATTGCTTGCTGTCCATTTCACGGAGAAAAAACGCCTTCCTTTACCGTTAGCCCAGAGAAACAGTTCTACCATTGTTTCGGATGCGGCGCTCATGGCACAGCCATTACTTTTCTGATGGAACATGAAGGATTACAGTTTGTAGAAGCAATCGAAATGCTAGCGAGTCGTCTAGGAATTGAAGTGACATACGAGCAAGGTACTGCACCGAAAAATAATCATCATGATTTATTTAACACCCTGAGTGATGCCAATAAATTTTATCAGCAACAATTACGCAATAATCAAATTGCGATTGATTATCTAAAGTCACGAGGGATCTCTGGTGAAATTTGTGCCGACTTTAATATCGGCTTTGCACCACAAGGTTTTGATAATATAAAAAAAGCTTTAGAAACAAATTATACTAATGATTCACTTATTAAATCTGGCTTACTCTCAGAAAAATCTCCATCAAAAGTATATGATCGTTTTCGCAATCGGATTATATTTCCTATCAAGGACACAAGAGGCCGTGTCATCGCTTTTGGCGGTCGCGCTATCGACGATAGTATGCCGAAGTATATTAATAGCCCTGAAACTGATCTATTCCGTAAAAGTAATACCTTATATGGTTTGTATGAAGCGCGCCGAGCACTAGGAAAAATTAAGCAGCTTATTATTGTTGAAGGTTATATGGATGTTGTGGCACTTGCTCAGCATGATGTTAAAAACTCAATCGCAACCTTAGGCACAGCAACTACAAGTCAGAACATACGAAACCTTTTACGCTTCTGCTCTAACTTGGTTTTTTGCTTTGATGGCGATCGTGCTGGTAATGCTGCTGCATGGAAGGCACTAGAACAGATTCTTCCTGAATATAAAGATGGCATTGATATTCGTTTTGCCTTCATGCCGCAAGGTGAAGATCCTGACTCTTTTATACGATCTCTAGGAAAAGCATCATTTCAAAATTACATAAATGAGGCCTCACCATTATCTGATTTCTTTTTTACTAAACTATGCAAAGAAGTGGATATCAGTACCCCGGACGGAAAAGCCAAGCTGGCCAGTAACGCCCAGCCCTTATTAAATAAGCTGCCTAAAATAGTGTTTCGCGATCTGATGTACAAGGAATTAAACAAACGAGTAGGCACAAATATTACCAACAGCAGTTCAACCATTGGCAATTATAATAATCCAGCTAAGCAGTCTGTAACGAGTTCACGCTCGTTAAAATATACTAAAACCCGTCTAGCCGTTGCTTTAATCCTAAGAGAACCTTCGCTTCTGGAGCATACTTTACCGATAGAGGATCTACATCACCTAGGTAAAGATCCAGGCATTAAACTGTTTATAGAGTTGCTTGAAATTATCAATGATGAACCTAATATAGGGAGCAGTGCATTGATCGAGCGTTTTCGCTCCCGTGATGAATACAGCATATTGCAAAAATTGATTATGTGGGATCCTCCAGACATGGAAAATCGGGAATCGTCGTTTAAGCAGACGATGGAACGATTCAAGCAGGATATTCGCCGAGTTGAACTTGATATGATCATAGAACAACAAGAAACTTAGCAGGCATTAACGGCTTAATTATCATCCTCAAACCCTATATCCCTCTCATTTGGTGGGTAGGTAAACTTATAAAATCAGACTATAATGGCCGGTTTGTTTAAACGTAAATTCAGCGGAAAACTCATGGAACCAGATTCAAATACTGAGCAGCAAAACCAAGAATATAGTCTTAAAGATCTGATTGCTAAAGGCAAGGAGCAAGGCTATTTAACCTACGCTGAAGTCAACGATCATCTTCCAAATTCAATTGTTGACCCAGAGCAAATTGAAGACATCATCAGCATGATCAACGATATGGGAATCGTCGTCCATGAGCAAGCACCTGATGAACAATCTCTACTGCTTTCAGAGACTGCCGCTACTGATGAAGACATTGCCGAAGAAGCTGCCGCGGCACTAGCCTCGGTCGATAGCGAATTTGGTCGCACAACAGATCCCGTGCGTATGTATATGCGTGAAATGGGAACCGTTAATCTCCTTACCCGCGAAGGAGAAATCAAAATTGCTAAACGAATCGAAGAAGGCCTCTCTCAGGTCTTGTTTGCGATTGGCCATTATCCTCGTTCGATTGAAACATTGCTTCTTTTGTACGCAAAAGTTGAAGCAGAAGAAATGCGTCTAACTGATCTAATTTCTGGTTTTATTGATCCAGATGCAGAAGAGGATGAGATCCCTTCACCTGCAGTGGTTAATCAAAATAATCAAGAAGCTGAAAACGAATCAGACGATGATGAAGAGGAAGAAGAAATTGATACTGGACCAGACCCAGAAGAGGCCCGTGAACATTTTGAAACTCTGGCTAAACTTTATAAAACCTCTCAAACTGCGACTGTTCAAAAAAGTGCGAAAAAAGCCGTCGCGGCACGTGAAGAAGTTGCAGAATATTTTATGCGACTCAAATTGACTCAGAAAGTGATAGATACTCTGGCGCAAAGTTTACGTATCACAGTACAAAGCATTAGAAATCATGAACGACTCATTATGGCTTTGTGTGTAGATTACTCACGCATGCCTAAGAAAAGATTTATTGAAACTTTCACAGAAAATGAAACCAATACAGAATGGGTCAATGATCTAATTAATGAAAAAGCTGCATTTTCCGAATCTTTAAATGAAGTTAAAGATGAAACGATTAAAGAACAAGAAAAACTTGCCAGCTTGCAAGAAAATGCGAAACTTACTATTGCTGAAATAAAAGAAATTAATCGACGCATGTCGATCGGCGAAGCTAAAGCGAGGCGCGCTAAAAAGGAAATGGTTGAAGCAAACTTACGTTTGGTTATTTCCATTGCAAAAAAATATACCAACCGTGGCCTTCAATTCCTAGACCTTATTCAAGAAGGTAATATCGGATTGATGAAAGCTGTCGACAAATTTGAATATCGCCGTGGCTATAAATTTTCAACATATGCAACTTGGTGGATCCGTCAAGCTATTACTCGTTCTATCGCAGATCAAGCGAGAACAATACGTATACCTGTGCATATGATAGAGACTATCAACAAACTAAACCGGATCTCACGTCAAATGCTACAAGAGATGGGGCGCGAAGCAACACCTGAAGAATTAGCTGAGCGCATGGAAATGCCTGAGGACAAAGTACGCAAGGTATTAAAAATTGCTAAAGAGCCCATATCAATGGAAACTCCAATTGGTGATGACGAAGACTCACATCTTGGTGATTTCATCGAAGATGCAAATATTGAGTCACCAGTTGAAGCCGCTTCAGGTGTTGGTTTAAGTGAAGCCACTCGTGAAATTCTTGCCTCTTTAACGCCTAGAGAAGCAAAAGTATTGCGTATGCGTTTCGGTATCGATATGAATACCGATCATACTTTAGAAGAAGTGGGCAAACAGTTCGATGTTACGCGTGAACGCATACGTCAAATTGAGGCAAAAGCATTACGCAAGCTACGTCATCCAACTCGTTCTGAACAACTGCGTAGTTTCTTAGAGCTAGAATAGTTGTATAAAACTCATTAGAGAAATAAACTTCGCGCTTCACACGGGCCCGTAGCTCAGTTGGTTAGAGCAGAGGACTCATAATCCTTTTGTCGTAGGTTCGAGTCCTACCGGGCCCACCAATATCCCCTAGGTTTAAGTTCCTTCGAAGGGTACTGTATTCGTATGAAAATAACGGTTAGAATCACAAATATCCCAATAACATAAAAATAAATCAGGGGGTTTTGATGAAATATTTAATTTCACTATTCGTTACCAGTTTGCTATTAATTTCAGTTCCTTTGGCCATTGCCGATTCAAGCACTTTAGAATCGATTAAACAAAGTGGAAAAATTAAAATTGGCTACCGCCAGTCTGAACCTCCCATGTCATTTACTGATAAAGAAGGCAATCCAATAGGTTATTCAATTGATTTATGCAACCGCATTGCTGCAAATATAAGTACTCATATTGGTAAAGAGATTGATATTGAATATATCCCAGTATCAGCTGAAAACAGGTTTACTTCAATTGTTGATGGCAAGATAGATATTCTATGTGGTTCAACAACAAAAACTTTATCGCGCAGTGAATTAGTTGATTTCACACAAGATACATTTGTTACCGGTGCATCTTTTATGACACTAAAAGGTGAAGAATTTTCTGAGCTTGCAGAATTGGATGGGAAAATAATTGGTGTAGTAGAAAATACTACTACAGAGAAAACATTAAAAGAAATGCTTAATGAAACTTTAACAAATGCGGATGTCATTACATATAAATCTGCTAAAGAAGCGTTAGATGCATTACGCGATAAAAAGATTGCAGCGTTCACCTCTGACCAAGTTGTTCTTATTGGATTAGCAATAACAGCTGAAGATAAAAATAATCTCGCTATAACACCCCAAGTTTATTCATTTGAACCTTTTGCCTTAGCGGTGAAACGCAATGATGCTGATTTTAGATTGATTGCCAATAGTGCGTTATCCCAATTAAATCGTACTGGCCAAATTTTTCAGATTTACAATAAATGGTTCGGGGGGTTTTCGAAAGATATGCCACCACTGCATGAGGCACTATATCAACTGAATGCTACACCTGAATAATCAACTTTTTTTGGAGCAGCTTTAATATTATCAAAGCTGCTCTATAGATGGTTTGTTCAAATAAATTAAGATAGTGCTTGGTCTAAGTCAGCAATAATATCCTCTGCATCTTCTATACCAATTGAGAGCCTAACGACCTCAGGCCCTGCTCCAGCAGAAATCTGTTGTTCTTCAGTTAACTGTCGATGTGTTGTAGATGCAGGATGAATAATTAAAGAACGAGTATCTCCTATGTTAGCAACATGGGAAAATAACTTACATTGATCAACAACTTTCGTGCCTGCTTCATATCCACCTTTTACACCAAATGTAAATACGGCTCCAGCACCCTCAGGGCAATACTTTTGCGCAAGCGAATAAAATGGGCTATCGCTTAAGCCTGCATAGGATACCCATTCAACTGCGTCATGTTTTGATAACCATGTTGCAACTTCTAAAGCATTGTCAGCATGTTTTTTCATACGTAGCTGTAAAGTCTCGGCACCCGTTAGAGAGAGAAAAGCATTCATTGCCGACATTGTAGGACCTAGGTCACGTAAACCTACTGCGTGACAAAATAGTGTATAAGCCATCGGACCAAAAGTTTCGTAAAAATTTAAGCCGTGATATGCGTCACAACTCTCTGTTAAACTTTTGAACTTATCATTTTGTGACCAGTTAAAATTACCAGAGTCAACAACTGCGCCTCCCATGGCATTTCCGTGTCCAGATATGAATTTAGTTGTTGAGTGCACAACGATATCAGCACCAAACTCAAATGGTCTACATAGCGCTGGGGAAGGAAGTGTATTGTCAACAATACATGGTACGCCTGCTTCATGTGCTATCTCAGAAATCTTTTCGATATCACATATAACACCGCCTGGGTTTGCGAGACTTTCAGTAAAAACAGCTTTAGTTTTAGGTGTAATAGCTTTTCTAAAATTTTCAGGATCAACAGGATCAACAAAAATCACATTCCACCCAAACTTTTTAAATGTATGACCAAACTGAGTTATGGAACCGCCGTATAATTTGTTGGATGCAACAAAATCATCACCATTTTCCATTAAGGCAAACATAGCCAGTAATTGAGCTGAATGTCCGGAAGCAGTACATGTTGCTCCAACGCCGCCCTCTAGACTCGCTACTCTTTCTTGGAAAACACTGACAGTTGGATTTGTTAGTCTAGAATATATAAAGCCCATTTCTTCTAATCCGAACAAAGAGGCTGCATGATCCGCATCTTTGAATACAAACGCTGTTGCTTGTGTAATCGGTACAGATCTGGCGCCAGTACTTGGATCGGGTACAGCACCCGCATGAACAGCTCTAGTAGCAAAACCTTGGGTTGAATTCTCAGTCACGGTTACCTCACAAATAAGTTGATGCAGTTAAAATGTCTAAATTTAAGCTTAAAACACTTCCTAATTCGATGTATATCATTCATTTTTCACATGTTTGGTAGAATTTGCGTGAAATTAAGCAAATTTTTAAATGTCTGTAATGCGTATACTGTAACATCTAGTGCTTTTAGCAAAATGTGATTAAATGATTAAAAATGAAGCTTCATTTGTATTGGAAGAGGATGATAGACATCTAAATATCCAAAGAGAAACTGTTGAACAATACATACTTCAACACATACGAAGCTGTGCTGATATTATCATAGTCACCAGTGTCGATCGTCAATCAAGATTTAGGTCTGTTGAGGACATTCTAAAAAGATACAACAAAGAAATACGCACATTTTCTCTCACTGGGGATTTTTTCCTAAAAGATGATAATCATGACGGCGCTTCAATATCTGACTTGGCCGACATGGCAGATCTCATACTTGGATCAACACACAGCGAAAAATATTTTATTGTCATTCTAGATAATGCAGATGATTTGAAGGCCAGTGATATTGAAGAATTATGTGACGTTGTCAGCTCCTTAAATAAAGAGAACAACCATATTTCTATTTTACTCGTTTGCGATCCAATCTTTGTAATCACAGTAAAAGAAGCCAAAGGAATAAATGATCTTACCATCTCAGAATGTTCATTAGACAAAATAAGTCAAGAAGACATTCAATCTTATATTGATGCTCAACAGCAAGATATTACCCCCAACAAAAAACTACAGTTTGATACTTCAGCTTTAAAATTTATCGCCACACATGCAACAGGAAGTTTGTATGAGGCATCTATAATTTTAGAATGGTGCCGTCTTTATGCAAATCATAAAACTGCTTTAAAAATAGATTCAACTTTAGTTAATCAAATGTTTGGTGAGCTACTATCTGCTGGTCCAGAAACTGGTAAGAATTTATTAGCGGACTATCCTCCAGATAATTATAACTTTGACGAGAATGTTGAAATATCAAGTGTTAAAAAACAAAAGCCACTCATAAAACCCTCTAATAACTTTGGAGATGAATCTAGTACAACAAACAGTCCTGAATATACAGAAAATACTTTAAAGAAATTTGTTAGAACAAATGAAAAATCACAAGAAAAGAAAATACCGACTCTACACTCCCAAGAAAATAAAGGCATTTTGGGAGAAGAAAAAAAACAATTCACTAGTACTACTAAGTCCGAAGATATTATTGATTCACGCCCCACCGTTGACATACCCGTAACAGCAAATGAAAACAAAAAACCAGTGCTTGCCTGGATTCTAGTAATTTGTCTGATAGCTTTTGTTTTATATTATTTTTCACCAGAATTAATGAAGCTTGAACAAGACAATAAAAATGATATTCAACAAGTTATAGCAAACCAACCGCAAGAGGATAGCCTAGATGAAACCTTTGAGGAAATCACACTTCCTGAGGAAGAAATCATTGCGCCTGCTTATCCACAAGAAATTACTGTTGATAATGAGACACAAGCGCAATCAATCATTACTGAGCAACCCCCAGCGGATGAGCCTGTAGAAATATCTAATATTGAAACATCTAATGAAGAAATTATAGATGATGAATCATTAGAACCGGTTAACCCAGAAGATTATTCTAACGCTAAAGCTGATGAGAATATTGAAAAGGCACCCATAAACAATGAAGTACTTAATCAGGTTGCACCAAAAGATGCTACAACCAATAATATTAACGAGCAGACAGTAGATGTCTTATTGGAAATTGCAGCTGAGCAATTTTCCAAAAAGGAACTGACTACGCCAGATATTAGTAATGCTTTTAGTACCTACCAATTAATTCTACAAATTGATCCAGAAAACCAACAAGCCTCCGACGGTCTTGCCAGGATTGTAGAGCGCTATAAAGATTGGATAAACACAGATATAAATAATAATAATTTTAGAAGAGCGAGAGTATTCTTGAATCGCGCTTTTAGAGTAGCGCCTGATGACCAAGACTTAAAGCGTTTATCTAACGAACTAGAGCAGTAATCAGGATAACTCGACAAATAGCTTTTTTAATTGGACGCACCCCATCGATAGCAATATCGAAATGACGAAAAAGTACAATCCATATTCTGTTGTACCCAAAGTAACAGAGTTAAATTTTATAACTGTAATTGCGATTGCAACGATAAATACATCTAGCATTGCCCATTTGCTTACAAACTCTAAAATACTTAATGAACGAAAATACAAATTAGAATTATGTCTTGATACCCCATTTAGAAATAATACGAAATACTTTAGGGTAGGAAGCATAATAGTAAACACTAGAATAAGGATAAATAAAAGCCATTCATCAGTGTGAAGCAAATCAGATAATATTGAGATTAATGTTATAGTATCTGTAAATATATACAGACTTCTTACTGTCATTAATGGACTAAATAAAGACAGCACGAATAGTAATACACCTATGATTAATAAGCCAAAGTAAACGACTTTTATGTGAAACTTAATAAAATTCAACATATTCTAATAAATAATTCTGATGGATCCTGACATCCTACAACTCGAAGAGTCACTACAAATTCTTGAAGAGCTCATTTATTGTAATCCTAACGACCGTAAACTCATCACCCTTTATATACAAAGACTAAAACAATTTTATTCGCCCGAATTTGATTTTGAGCACTCTGAGTCAGGCTCATATTATTACGCAGCTATTAAGTGCATAAGCTTAAAATACATAGAGAATAAATTAACTTCACATATTTCATTACCTCAGCGCTTTCAAGATAGTCTTTCATTGTTATTAGAAATAAATATGTGTAACTTTGATACTAGAAATAATAATACTTCAGCCGTTGATAAGTTGATATCACTAGCATCATTATGGGAGCTTAATACAACTTTAGATATCCCGGATTTGATGATAGAAGTTTTAAGAGAAATGCGATTAGAGATACTACATTCGAACTTACAATATTAACTCTGCATAAAATGGATGATGAATCGAGCTTAGTTGTCGTACTCAACTCTAATAAAGAGTTAGAGTATTTTCGTAATCGGCCTTTAAGTAAAAAACAGACAGAAGATTTAATAAAGATTGATTCCAAACTTGCGCTAGGGTTTGAAATTAGTGGTCAGTTGATGAGCCAGCCTTCTGAGAAAGATAAAGCCACTTACATCGCTAATATGCTTATTGGTGCTTTGATTAATGATAATGAGTCAATAATGTCACTTTGCTGTAGCTTCTTAGCCACTCGATTTACCGAACTTAAACAAGTGAGAGCCACTACCCACGACGACCATTATACAATTCGGTTAATATATGACCAAGAGTTTGTAGAGCAAAATACAGTTCAATTTGTTAACAAGAAGGACTTAAATTAGTTTTAGCGCCTTGCCTCAGTGACGCTTTATTAGTCCAATTATTGTCCAGCCCCCGCTTAAAATAAGGATTATGAGGGCAATCACTAAGTTTAATGTCATTATTATTTTGCTAATTAGTCATAGGCCAGCACAATATAATCAACACGCTCGCGCTTGTTAATAGGCACTAAGACCAAACGCTTGTATTTACCGATGACATTAATCCTTGTAATAACAATTACTTATGATAGATAAAGCAAGACTTCCCAATATAATCTGAGATCACAAGTGTCTTGTTGCTAAAAAACCACACACCTGAAAATCATGAATTGCAAATTTACTAAGCATAATTTGTGTATATTTGTAGATATTAGATCTTAATTACTGTTTTTATGTAAATTTTTAAGCCTGGTATTTTATTCAAATATCTGTTGTTTTCATGCAACAAAAAGGTAAATTTAGTTGGCTAGGCTTAAAAATACTGTGGTACGATCGCAACGCTTGAATATGAAAGAGTGTGTTAATCAGACGTTAGCATTAACCAGTATTAGCACTAAGGACATTAAAAAAATCTCTGACGTATTTCGAAAAGTGATGTTAGAGGAATAATAATATCTTCTACTTTCGTACCAAGTAAATTACTCGAGTACTTTTAACTTTATATATGAGAGGAGTCTCAATGAAAATTAAACTATTAGGAACGGCCCTGGCACTAGCCGTTGCAGCTGCACCAATTGCAGCCGTGGCAGGTGGTGTAAGCGGCGGTAACGCTAACTCAAACTGGACGATCTACGGATGGCAGAACTGGTCATACGAATTTGTCGACTTTGATGACGGTACAGAAGACCGTAAAACTCAGCGTATCAACAACAACGCAGCAAACATCGGTTTTGCCGCAAGTCTTGATACAGGTTTAGACATGGGAGGCGAGCATGTAAAAGTAAACTTTCAGTGTGAACAGTTTACCTTTTTCAACCGCTTCAATGGCTTTTCAGACTTCTGTAACAGAAACAGTAAAATCAGCCTAAGCGGTGTGTTTGGTGAAATCATGTTCGCACAGTGGTTGCTTCCATTTAACGAAATGTTTGCAGGCTGGATTGATCCTTTCTATGACGCGGGTGCGGATTCACACACTTCAATCATGGGTAACGTGGGTGGCGGACAAGCTTTCTTCTACAACGGCAGCTTTGGTCCTAGCCAGGCATTCAACCGTCGTCAGGAAGAAATCGTTCAATACTTCAGCCCTAATTTTAATGGCTTCACCTTCCGAGTTGCGACTACTAATGCAGCAACTACCGCTAGCGCCGGTAACGGTGACAACGTAGTGACGACTGCTACGGGCACTGATAAATTGGATCCTCGAATCTGGTCTACAGCTCTTGCCTATGAAAACACATTGGCTAGTGGCGGTAACTTATGGTTCGCCGCTGGACTTGAGATTCATGATGAGTGGGCCGCTGTTCAAAATGGCTGTGATGATTCTGATGATAAAGCCTATCGCCTAGCGGGTCGTTACATTCACCAGTGGGGGAATGGCATGAGCACATGGATTTCAGGCATGTGGGAAGCTCTTGAATATGACTGGGAAGGATGTGTTGCCATCCCAATTACAGCTGTTGCTGATGGCGGACCTGATATCGACGTTGAGCGTGATGCGTGGATGATTTCTGGTAAGCAAACTTTTGGTAACGGTTTTGACTTCCGCTTTTCATACATGAATGGTGATGACCTTGATTGTAGCGTTAGTGATGGTTGTACTACAGACAGTAGCACAGGTGGTAAAGCGTGGAACTTAGGCGCTTTCTACACAATGCCAGCTGGAACAGAGCTTCGTGTCACTTACTCACAAGTTGATAACGACAGCAATGCTCAGTACGACTTCGGTATTGGTGGCGTTGGAACTGGCGTTGGTGAAGACATTGATATGATTGCCTTAGGTATCGTTCAGTGGTTCTAAGCTAGTTCAGCTCAAGCAGTACGCAAAACAGGCACCTATAGGTGCCTGTTTTTTTGTCTTTTATAAATTTCGTAAAACTATCTTGTGTTACCATAGTCTTAGAAATAATCTCCTATTTTCAATTTGTATGCTGAAGTTTATTCCCATTTTTCTCGTAGTGTTATATAGCCAAAGTGTATGGTCCGCCTGTGATCCAGATACGGTAGAGTTTTATTTGGATAAAGGCTTCACCCCTGACCAAGTCACCGAGCTATGCACACAAGATGAGGGACCCTCGACTCCAACTTATGAACCTTACCAAAAACCGGTTGTGATTTATCAACAAGGTGTAGTCCCAGGCAATTCGGTTGAAGAAAGTAAAGCAATAGAAAAGTTAAGAGGGGGCATAAAAGGTCGCTCAATTGATATAACACCTGATCGCATCAACTATATCGCCAACATATGTGTACGTGCTGGCAATTCACCCGAAAGAGATCAACGAATTGAGGAATGCATTGATATTGCTTTTTCAATTGCACGAAAAGATCTTATTGTTGAACGATCGGGATCAAGATTTTTAGTTTTTGGAGAAGAGTTAGTAACAGTCAGTAGTAGCGACATAAAACGAAAATTCTTGGTTGAGGATCCATGGGTAGGGTTGTCACCCGACCTCAAATTCTTAGTACAACGTAAGTATGAAAGTCAAGAATCTGGAAATACGACAAATATACCTATTCGAAAGAGCTCTTCAGTAGCAGAAGTTATCTCTTCACTGCGTACATTAGCTGCGACTACTGACATAAGAGACGATGAAGAATTTGATAGTGAAGTAGCAAAAGTTTTAGACGATTCTTATGTGCCTCCTACTCAAGAAGAATACATTGCAACACAACCAACTTATGAAGAGCTTGAAGAAGAGGAAAAGAAAAAGGGTAAATGGTGGAATCCGTTTGATTAATTAGTCATTGACCTCTTCAATTAAAGAACTAGCTTTCATTTTACCAGGCTTGGTAATTCTCATTAGCTCTAATATCGTTGGAGTAACTGAACTTAAGCCTTTACCAGCACTTAATTTAACATCCCTAGAGTTATCAATCACCATGCACGGGACAGGATTAGTTGTATGTTGCGTGTGGGGATCGCCTGTCAAGGCATCATACATTTCATCACAATTACCATGATCAGAGGTTAGTAAAACATTGACATTATGTTCTACTGCACTATCAAGTACTCGACCTACTTGTTTATCCATCACTTCTAATGCCTTAATAATCGCTTCAGGAATAGCGGTATGCCCCACCATATCACCATTCGCAAAATTGACAATTATCAGGCTGTAGTCGTTTTTTTCTATCGCCTTAATAACTTCATCCGCAACCTCTTTTGCACTCATTTCAGGTTTTAAGTCATATGTGGCCACTTTGGGCGAAGGCACCATGACATGATCTTCGCCTGGGTAGAGCACTTCATTTCCCCCGTTAATAAAAAAAGTCACGTGGGGATATTTTTCTGTTTCGGCACAGTGAAACTGCTTCAGTCCTAAGTTGCTGACTACTTGGGCAAGTGATGTACTTGGATGTTCAGATTGAAATGCAACTGGGCTAGTAAAACTTGAATCAAATTCTGTCATGGTGCACATGCTGATTGGTGTGAAAATATCACGTTCAAAATCGATGAAATCTTTTTCCGCTAGCCCAGCCGCTAATTGCCTTGGTCGATCATTTCTAAAATTGAAAAATATTATTTCATCACCTGTTTGAATTCTACTTGTTTCATCAATGATAGTTGGTTTGATAAACTCATCCATTACTTCTTTTTCATAAGAGGTTCTAATGGCATCACGTGCTGTGTTGGCAAATAAACCCTGATTAAGAATTAATGCATCCCAAGCTAGCTTCGTTCTTTCCCATCGTTTATCTCTATCCATTGCATAGTAACGTCCAATAACCGTATGGATCGCACCGCCCGCTTCTTCTAGTAAGTCGTTTATTCCCTCGAGATAACTCAACGCGCTATTGGGGCTTGTGTCACGACCATCTGTAATCATATGCACGGCAGGAATTACATCGTGTAACTTACACATTCTCAGCAACGCTTTAAGATGATTAATATGTGAATGAACTCCTCCATCAGACACTAATCCTAGCAAGTGGATTGGGCGAGAATTTTCTTTTGCCGAATTTAATGCACGTAGTAGCACTTCATTCTTATAAAATTTACCATCAACGATTGCTTCATTAATTAATACCAAATCTTGGCGAATGATATTTCCACAACCCATGGTAATATGGCCTACCTCCGAGTTTCCCATTTGCCCATCAGGCAACCCTACTGCAGCACCAGAAGCTTCTAAAGTTGTATATGGATAAGTTGAAAAATATTTATCAAGACGAGGAGTGTGTGCTTGCGTTATTGCATTATGTTCACCATCGGAATTGACTCCAAAGCCATCCAAAATGATGAGCATGGCTCGTTGTTGCTGAGAATTATTTTTTTCCGTTATCGCTCGTGTTGTCATTGTTTTCAAGCAGTTCTATTTCATCTAACTCAAGATCCATTTCTTCTTCGGTCATGGGTCTGAAACGCCCTGCATCATTAGCCGCATTAGGTTGTTTTTGCACATATCGTGACAGTAGTAACCCTAACTCAAATAATAACCATACTGGGATAGCTAATAATATCTGAGAGATGATATCAGGAGGTGTTAATAACATGCCTATTACGAAGGCGGCGACAATAACATACGGGCGTGCATTAGATAATGCTTCGACGGTCGTCACACGGGTCATCACTAAAATAAACGTTAACACAGGCACTTCAAATGCAGCGCCAAAAGCGATAAACATTTTTGTGACAAAATCCAGATAACGACTTATATCTGTCATCACTTCAACGCCATCAGGTGTGGCTTTGGTAAAAAAACCAAATACTAATGGAAATACAACATAATAGGCGAAAACCATACCTAAGTAGAACAAAGCAGAACTAGATACCATAAGCGGCATGACAAACTTTCTTTCATGCTTATAAAGTCCAGGAGCCACGAAAGCCCAAAGTTGATAAAGAATCCAGGGAATAGTGATTACTACAGACAATAGCATTACTAATTTAAAAGGCGTTAGAAATGGAGAGGCGACATCAATGGCTACCATAGTGCTTTGTTCGGGTAAGTGTCTTAATAATGGCTCTGCCAAAAATGCATAAATTTCATTTGCGAAAGGGAACAAACATAACAAGACAACCAAAATGCCTAACACGATTCTAATCAATCGATCGCGTAATTCGACTAGATGAGAAACGAGAGATTCTTGCTTGTTCTCTTGATTTTGTGAATCAGACATCTGAAATGAATCTAGTATTAACTTGGTTTGCTCGTTGATGAGCTTTCATTTGAATCTTTTGATAAGTTAGTTGCAGAAGAAACATCTTCCATTATTTCTTTTGATTCGTGGAGAATTTCATTTTGTGTATCGTTAAGAATATCTCTTAACTGTGAAATTTCACCTTGCTGTTTTTCAAGCATCTCTTTTAATTCTGCTGCTTTTAATTCATCTTCTATATCTGAACGTACCGAAGAGATCATACGCTTTGCTTTACCAACCCATCTCCCTGCCTTAGCTGCAACAATAGGAAGTTTATCTGGACCAATAACCAGCAGCGCGACTACGAGAACAATTGCAAATTCCCAGAAACTGAAGTCAAACATGCGATTAATCTATTCTGAGATTTATTTATCTTTATCCGACTCCGGTGTATTTTCAGTTTCTTCGTTCTTAACTGACTTTTTGAAATTCTTTATTGCACCGCCAATATCACCGCCCATGTTTCTTAAGCGCTTAGTACCAAACAACAACAAAACAATTGCTAAAATTATAAGAAGTTGCCATATGCTAATACCCATCGTTTTCTCCTATCACTTTAAGTCTTACGACTTGCTTTTTCTTCTAATCCGGAAATACCAAAGCGGTTATCTAACTCGATCTGTACATCGTTTATGCTAGCGCCTTGATTGACTAATAACACCATACAGTGAAACCATAGGTCAGCCATTTCTTTGACTAACTCATTTTTATCATTACCTTTAGAGGCAATAATCACTTCGCTGGATTCTTCTCCAATCTTTTTTAATATCTGATCAAGACCTTTTTGATACAGGCTTGCCACATAAGAGGCATCAGCTTTCGCTGTTTTACGTGCCACCAGCACTTTCTCAAGCTCAGCAAATGTATCTTGGCTCTGCATCATTTATTAGTTTTAGAAACTTATTGATAGGAAGGATAGCACAGGCAGTAAAGGGGGTGGCTATCTACATCGTAGAATTTAAGTGCGTACGGAAATACCTTGTTGACGCATGTGGTCTTTTGCTTGTTTAACAGTAAATTCACCAAAATGAAATATACTGGCAGCAAGCACTGCATCTGCTTTACCAATCGATACGCCCTCACTTAAATGCTGTAATGTTCCAACGCCCCCCGATGCAATCACCGGTATAGTCACAGATTCACAAATCGTTCTAGTAAGCTCCAGATCAAATCCGGATTTTGTGCCATCCCTATCCATACTTGTCAGCAATAATTCTCCAGCCCCGTAGTCTGCCATCTTACAAGCCCATTCCACAGCATCTATGCCCGTGGGATTACGCCCTCCGTGAGTAAATATCTCCCAACGTTTATTATCACCCTCAGCTAGCACACACTTTGCATCTATTGAAACAACGATGCATTGAGAGCCAACTTTACTAGCAGCTTCTTTAACAAATTCAGGATTACGGACGGCAGCCGTGTTAATGCCTACCTTATCTGCACCCGCTTTGAGCATATGGCGAATATTATCGATGTTTCGAATACCTCCGCCGACGGTTAACGGGATAAATACCTGTCTGGCAACTTCTTCGACGACATGAGCCATCGTATCTCGCTCATCTGAACTTGCGGTTATATCAAGAAAAGTTATTTCGTCAGCACCTTCCTCATTGTATCGTTTGGCAATTTCAACAGGATCGCCTGCATCTCGAATATCGACAAACTTAACACCCTTAACAACACGCCCAGCATCGACATCCAGACAAGGAATAATTCTTTTAGCAAGCATCGTTACTGGGAAATATGTTGGCTTGCGATCTTATGCGCTTCTGCTAAATCAATGGTACCTTCGTATAAGGCACGCCCAACGATAACACCTACAATACCTTCCTCATCTGTCGCACATAGATTTTTAATATCCTTAATATCAGTCACACCACCCGAGGCTATAACAGGAATATGTATGCTTGCAGCAAGCTCTACTGTTGATTCAACATTTAGACCTTGCATCATTCCATCGCGACTAACGTCGGTGAAGACTATGGCGGCAACTCCATCTGCTTCAAAGTGTTGCGCAATATCAATCACGTCATGATGTGAAAGTTTTGACCAGCCATCAATTGCGACTTTTCCATTCTTTGCATCAAGACCTACGATTATATGCCCAGGAAACTCTAAGCAAAGATCATTAACAAAATGAGGGGCAGTCACCGCTCGCGTGCCGATAATTATATATTGAACGCCACAGTTTAAATAATCTTGAACAGTATCTTCATCGCGAATACCGCCGCCTACTTGCAAGGGAATGTCTGGATATTTAGCTGCAATTTCTTGAATAATTTCAAAGTTACGCGGAGCGCCGCTAGTAGCACCATCTAGATCAACGATATGTAAACGCTTTGCACCTGCTTCTATCCACTTATCAGCCATTTCGATAGGATTCTCTGAAAAGATTGTTTCATCCTCCATACGCCCTTGGCGTAAACGAACACAACGCCCTTCTTTAATATCAATTGCCGGGATAATAATCATTTTTGATCATGCCTTTTAGCTACCGTTCCAATTTAAAAAGTTAGTTAGTAATTGCAAACCATTGTCCGCACTTTTCTCTGGATGACATTGCATTGCAAATACTTTTCCTTGCGCAAGCACAGATGTAAACTCAATTCCATAATCTGTAATACCTGCTGCCTGACTCATATTTTCAAGTTGCACATAATAGCTATGAACAAAGTAGTAATAGCTATCTTGAGGAATATCATGCCACAAGGGATGATCGTTTCTCTGCTGTATGGTATTCCAACCCATATGTGGTACTTTTAGTGATGCATCTTGTATTTCGAAACGATTAACTGAACCCTCAATCAGACCTAAACAGTCTGTGCCTTCATTTTCTTCACTGTAATTTAATAACACTTGCATGCCCATACAGATACCCAGAAAAGGTTTTTCGGAGGCTGCTTTTTTAATTGGGTTAGCTAACTGAAAATTATCAATCTGATGCATACAATCAGCTGCCGCCCCTTGGCCTGGAAAAACTATACGATCAGCGTTTTCTATCTGTTCTGCATTCTGACAAATTTCAATTTCGAACTGATTATTTGCAACTTGCTTTAATGCACTATGAACAGAATGAAGATTACTCATTCCATAATCCACGATAGCTACTTTTTCCACAGGCATTTTAATAAGTTGGTCTGAAAACAAAACAAAACATAGAGAAAAGTGATGAGAGTTTATAAAGCTCCCTTGGTTGAAGGCAATTGATCTGTCATACGTGGATCAAGTTCACAGGCAAAGCGTAAAGTTCTTCCTAATGCTTTAAATATAGTTTCAGCAATATGATGTGCATTACTTCCTCGTAGATTATCCACATGCATGGTAACTTGCGCATGATTAACAAACCCTTGCAAAAATTCATACACTAGGTCGACATCAAAATCACCAATGCGCGCACGCGGATACTCAGCAAAATATTCCAAACCTGGCCGACCAGAAAAATCCACGACAACACGCGAGAGTGCTTCATCTAATGGAACATATGCATGACCATATCGACGAATCCCTTTTTTATCTCCCAGTGCCTTTAAGAAAGCTTGGCCCAGGGTAATGCCGGTATCTTCTACCGTATGATGCGCGTCAACTTCTAGATCCCCTTTGGCTTGGATCGTAATATCAAACTGGCCGTGTCGACGGACTTGATCAAGCATGTGATCCAAAAAAGGGATACCCGTTTGAATTGAGCCAGCACCTTTGCCATCGATATTTAAATCGACAGTAATCTGAGTCTCCAATGTATTGCGTTCGATATTGGCCGTTCGTTTAGTCATGAGTTTTAATTTGTTATTGATAATATGATATGTGAGCAGATTGTAAGGCTTATTTTTAGTTTTCTAGCCAAAAAGTGACAGGACCATCGTTCACCAAACTGACCTGCATATCAGCACCGAACACTCCATGCTGCACATGGCAATATTGAGTTTTAGCGTATTCCAATAGTTGTTTAAACATTTGCTGCCCCAATTCGGGAGAAACATTTTTACTAAAGCTTGGCCGATTCCCTCTTGTCGTATCCGCTATTAAAGTGAACTGTGGAACGAATAACAACCCACCTTCCACATCAATCAAACTAAGATTCATTTTACCAGCATTATCAGGAAATATACGGTAATTCATAATACGATTTACCATCCGCTCAACTTGTTTTTGGCTATCATCTTGTTGAACAGCCACGAGCGCTAACGCACCAGTCTCGATAGACGCAACAACACTGCCCTCAATAATGACCTGAGCCGATGATACTCGTTGAATTAATGCAATCATGAACGTGATAAATTAGCTACTAATATGAAAAATACTAATGTAAAAACACTGAAATACTACCTTAAACTATCTAACTTCATCTAATATGCAGCTAAATGCTGCTAAATATCTACTAAAATTCAATATGTTTAAAATCAAACCTCCAAAATCTTTACTCCATTCAGCCGGCAAGGCGATTGCTGATTATTCCATGATCCAGACCGGTGACCGCATACTTCTGGGCCTATCGGGCGGTAAAGATTCCTTAAGCCTTCTTCATATTTTATTGCACTTGCAAAGACACGCTCCCATATCTTTTGAGGTTGGTGTCGTGACAGTCGATCCTGAATCAGAAGCATTCGACCCATCACCGCTTATTCCTTATCTTAAATCATTAAATGTCCCTTATTTTTATCAATCCGAACCTATATTAGAACTCGCCGAGAAACATATGGACAACAAATCATTTTGTGCGTTTTGTTCTCGCATGAAGCGCGGCATTATCTACAACACAGCGCGCCAACATGAATACAATGTAGTTGCACTCGCACAGCACTTAGATGATTTAGCTGAAAGTTTCATGATGTCGGCTTTTCATGGTGGGAAATTAAATACTATGAAAGCACATTATATTATTGACGCAGGGGACCTACGCGTCATTCGTCCACTTGTATATGTACGCGAACGTCAAACTCGTGATTTCGCTGAAAATGCATCTTTACCTATAATTCCAGAGAATTGTCCGGCATGTTTTGATATGCCAACACAACGTTTCTACTTTAAACAACTTTTAAATAATGAGGAAAAAAAGAACCCAAATGTTTATAAAAGCTTACTTTCCGCGATGCGTCCTCTGATGGAAAAGTCTAATCAAGGTGAAAACTTGATAACTTCTTAGTCACAACTGTTATTCAATTTATAGATATTTTAGTGTCAAGGTTTTTCATTGGTTTAATCTCAAATTTACCCTTAAAGGTTTTACACCTCTTAGGAAGTTTTGCCAGCTTATTACTCCAGAAAACAAATAATAGAAGTAAACATATAGCTGATACTAATTTATCAATTTGTTTCCCTAATCATTCTTCAAATAAACATAGACTACTTTTAAACAAATCTTTAAAAGAAAACTCGAAAACGTTGTTAGAAGCTTTCTGGTTATGGAAACATCCTAAAGAGGCACTAATGTCTCATCTTGGTGATATTAAAAATGAGCATTTATTAATACGTGCTAAAGAGAGTCATAAGGGAACTATATTTGTAACCCCTCATTTTGGTTCATGGGAATTTATCGGTTTGTTAACTGCAAAGTATGCCGACCTTTGGATTTTATATGCGCCACCAAAATCAGAATACTTAGAGAGATTAAGTTGTGAAGGACGATGCAGTACAGGAGCAAAAGTTGTATCAACAGATAATTTAAATTTAAAAAAAGTCATCCAGCATTTGAAAAATGGTGGAAGTATAGGAATTTTGCCAGATCAGGTCCCTGATGGGCATGGTGGTAAATACGCCAATTTCTTTGGTCGTAAGGCTTATACAAGTACTTTGGCATGCAAACTTGCTAGCAAGCTTAAATGTCATCTAGTTCTTGGCTATACCCTAAGAAATGCCATTAATCCTAGCCTTTATGATAGCTACTATTATGATGCGCCTAAAGATATGTTTAATGAAGATATTGCAAAAGCAACTGAAAGCATGAACCAATGCATAGAACAATATATTCTAACCTCTCCTGAAAACTACATTTGGGGTTACAAACGTTTTAAAAAACCTGCACCGGGTGATACTGATCCATATAAATAAGCCTATTTGTTAGTAACTCGATTTTTGAGCAACTATCATAGCTTGATTGCGCCAACCCTTAGCTAAGTCTCCCTGTTTAGCTTCTTCACGATAAACCAATATTTTTAAGCTTTTGCAAAGATGCAGGAGTTCATTTGTTTTTAATAAGTAATCAAGATTGGACGGGCCTACTTCATCAACTTTTTCTCTTACAAAAGTCTGGTAAAACAATAATCCATCTACTCGCAAAGAATCGATCAAATTTGAAAAAATAGAACGATTTAAAAAATTACCTACGGTAATTACATCAAATTGGCCTTCTTCCGGCGGCCGTTTTTCAATATCCCTTACTTGTGTTTTAACAGATAATTGTCTATCACTTGATATTTGCTCAAGCTTCTCTATTGCGACTGAAGAAATATCCCATGCGTGAGTCATCAATCCATATTCTGCAAGTAACAAAGCATTACCACCTAAGCCGCATGCTAAGTCTAACGCTTTTGCAGACTTCGGTAATAAATGACTATTTTGTTCAAGAACTTCATTTGCAGAAATGGATTTGGTATCAGAATGCGAAAATATTCGGTTCCATTTTTCGGATACATTCACTAGCGACGCCAAAAAAATGGAGTGAAGATAACGAGCAAAGTAAATATTTCCAAACGTCCTAATAACATACCCAGACATAAAACTGACTTACTAAACCAATTTAAACTTGCATAATTTTGTGCAACTTCACCCAAGCCTGGTCCTAAATTATTAAGAGTTGCTACCACGGAAGAATATGCCGTCACTTGATCTAAACCAGCAGCAAACAATAGGATCAGCATAACGACAAATACAGCGATATAAGCGGAAAGAAACCCCCAGACCGCCTCAATAACTCTATTATCTACAGGCTTCTTGCCAACTTTCACAGCAAATTCTGCACTTGGATGAACTAATCGTTTTAATTCTCTTACACCTTGTTTAAATAATAGCAAGACACGAATAACTTTCATGCCACCACCAGTTGATCCTGCACATCCTCCCATAAAACTGACAATAATTAATAGCACTGGTAAAAATGCTGGCCACGTTGAAAAATTTTCTGAAGTAAAACCCGTTGTTGTCCCAATTGATACCACTTGAAAAACTGCTTTCGTGATTGGATGAAACCAATGAGCGTGTGTTTGGTAAATGTATAGACTTATTAAAGTAATGAGACATACCGCAGCAAGTACAGAGACATACATTTTAAATTCTGAATCTCTCCAGTAATATAAAATTGATCGATTGCGCCAAACTAAAAAGTGTAAACCGAAGTTTGCACCTGAGATAATCATGAATATGATCGCGACCCATTCAATCGCTGCACTATCAAAATGTGCAATGTTTGCATCATGTGTAGAAAAACCACCTATCGCAATAGTAGAAAAACTATGGCTAACTGCATCAAACACAGACATTCCTGCGCCCCAATAACTCAACGCACATAATAATGTCAGTGATAAATAGATATACCAAAGCGCTTTGGCAGTTTCAGTTATTCGTGGCGTCAATTTACTGTCTTTTATTGGCCCAGGTGTTTCTGCACGATAAAGTTGCATGCCACCAACCCCTAACATCGGCAGGACCGCAACCGCGAGTACAATGATTCCCATACCACCTAGCCATTGTAATTGCTGACGATAAAATAGAATTGATCTAGGCAATTGATCAAGATTACTTAATACAGTCGCTCCCGTAGTTGTTAGGCCTGATAATGACTCAAATAAACTGTCAATAAAGGAAACTTGGACTTGATCCGATAACAGAAATGGTAAAGTGCCAAAAGCACCTAAAACGGTCCAGAACATGACGACCACAATGAATCCATCGCGCAGTCTCATATCCGCATGATGACGTCTCGTGGGAGACCATAATAGAAAACCCGTGATTAATGTCGCTAAAAAAGCTGTACCAAAAGTACTTAAAACATCAGCTTCTTGATAGTGATAACCAACCAATAATGGTGGCAACATACTGATGCTGAATATCATCAGTAGTAAGCCTAAAACTCTCTGGATTACTAAGCGTTGCATAAACTTAAAGAGTAACTATTAGAAAATAGTTAAACAAATGTTGCACTTACTTGAAACATGCGTTCAATATCGCGCACTTTACTTTTATCAGTAAGATACATAATGACATGATCTTCCGACTCAATGACAAAATCTGACTTAGCGACTATCACTTCATCCTGACGAACAATAGCGCCAATACTCGTTCCTCGTGGAAGCTTCAACTCAGAAATTGCACGTCCTACAACTTTTGAGGTCTTATGATCTCCATGGGCTACTGCTTCAAGAGCTTCTGCAGAACCTTTACGTAATGAATGTACTGCGACCACATCTCCTCTACGAATATGTGCAAGTAAGGCACCAATTGTGACTTGCTGTGGTGAAATCGCGATATCAATCATGCCACTTTCTACCAATTCGATATAACTTGGCCGATTAATGAGTGACATCGTCTTTCTAGCGCCCATACGTTTAGCTAACATCGCTGAAAGTATGTTCGCTTCATCATCATTGGTCAGTGCACAAAATACGTCGGCACTATCAATATTTTCATCAAGCAGCATACTCTCATCAGCTGCGTCACCCTTGAGTACAACAGTTTTATCCAATACCTCTGACAAATGTCTAGCACGCTCGGTATTACTCTCGATAATCTTTACACGAAAGTTTGATTCAAGCACAGATGCAAGTTGATAACCGATATTACCACCACCAGCGATAATCACTCTTTTATTGGGTTTATCTAAACCTTGCAATATTGTGGTGACATTTTTCGCTTGAGAGGATGCTGCTATAAAAAACAAATCATCACCAACTTCTAACTTAGTATCTTCATCAATACTCAATACTTGCTTGCCTCGATACATCGCAACAAGTCTAGCTTCCATTGTTTTCACATCATCAAATATTTTTCGTATTCGCTTTCCAACATATTGGCTATTCGTTTGAATACTAAGCGCAATAAGTTTTACCCTACCTTCAGCAAAGTTAAGCACCTGTAATGCACCTGGGTGTTCAATTAAATTTTGAACATAGTTAGAAACCAACATTTCTGGGCTTATAAGCACATCTACAGGTAGCGCTTCTTGCACAAATAAATCCTTAAACTCAAGATAATCAGCTGTTCGAACACGCGCAATTTTCGTGGGCGTGTGAAACAAAGTGTAAGCTACCTGGCATGCGACCATGTTTGTTTCATCACTATTGGTAAGCGCTACTATCATATCGGCATCACGCGCACCTGCCTGAGCGAGTATAGTAGGATAAGAGGCATGGCCTGTTATGGTCTGTAGATCAGCTCGATCTTGTAATTCATGTAAACGCTTTGAATCACTGTCAACCAAAGTTATGTCATTCGATTCATTGGCAAGACTTAAAGCTAACGAACCACCTACTTGACCAGCTCCTAATATAATAATTTTCATGTTTACTTAATAGCCATTGATTTTAATCTTTATTAGCTATGCCTAAAGATCGCAACTTACGATAAAGATTTGTTCTTTCTAAACCAACTAATTCGGCAAGCTTACTGACGCTTCCATCAACTTTTTTAAGCTGGTGTAACAAATATTGTTTCTCAAAAGTTTCACGTGCTTCTCGTAAAGGCAAGTCAAATAATGTATCGATATCTGATTGCTTATTTTGCAAGGAAGTTTGTGTGCCTATGACTTCTTTAACTTCCTCGATAGTGATCTCTTCACTATCTCCAGTGACTAGGAGCTGCTGCACCATCAATTTTAGCTCTGATATATTAGAAGGCCAGTCGTAATGAAAAAATGCATTTTGCGCCGCAATTGAACATTTACGATAAGTATAATTATCAGTAGCACAAAATTGATCTATAAAGTGATTTAACAGCTCAGGGATATCTGCTACATGTTCGCGTAATGGAGGAACATTGATACGCGTCATTGAGAACATTTTTTGAATTAGAGCTGCAATATTAGCTGAGCAATCACTCGTAATAGATAAGCAAAACTTTACATCAAACCGTTTAAATACCTGAACTGTCACAAGTTGTTGCAGTAGATCTAGTAATCTTTTCTGAACAACATCATTACATTTATCTATATTTTGTAGCAGAACGGTCCCACCTTCTGCAAATTTTATGGAATCAATTAAATTTGTTTTGAATTTAGACCAGCTCCCTTCATTGACTTTATCAAAATTGAACTGATCATTTGTGATTAATACAAATGGATGCTTTGAACGGTCACTCAATTCATGAATATGGCGCAATGATGTATAACGTCCTGCCCCCTCCTCCCCATGAATCAACAAATTAGTTTTCACTTGAGCACATCGATCACATAACTTCATTAAGTCCTGCATAACTGGACTAGTTCCAACTGGGTGCACATATTTAGATTTTACACTCGGGACAAATCCGTCACTTTCTTGCTCTTCGATATGGCTATCAAGCGCTTTGCGTATGGTACTTATTAATTTTGCGGTCGTTAATGGTTTTTCAACAAATGAAAATGCACCTAATCGCGTTGCTTCAACGGCTGTCTCTACAGTGCCGTGTCCTGACATCATAACAACAGGACAATGAAGTGCTTTTTTACTTTTCCAATCTTTTAATAATGTGATGCCATCTTCATCAGGCATCCAAATATCTAGTAATACTAAATCATAGTCTGATTGTTGAAGCTGCTCACGTGCACTTGCTGCATTTTCTGCAGCATTAACTTGAAAACCTTCATCCGTCAGGATATCGCTCACTAAGCCACAGATGTCTGGCTCATCATCTACAACTAGAATACGCTCGGTGTTCATGCCTTTTTAAATCCACTTTTAAGGTTGCTAATAGAATAGTTATATAGGGGAAATCGAATATTAATCGTCGCACCTTGATTTTTCATATTGTCAATTTGAATAGCGCCATTATGCTCTTCTATGATTTTTTTAACGACTGCTAAACCTAAACCATTGCCTTTTGTTTTAGTTGTCATATATGGATCAAATGCACGACCAATAACATCAACTGGAAATCCCGGCCCATTATCAGAAATTTGAATTCCAGCATACTTAGAGTTTGCCAAGTCGAAAGGGAAAGTACTGATGGTAACGATACATTTTTTATTCTGAGGCATAGCTTCAATTGCATTTTTTACTAGATTATGAATAACCTGCCTTAATCGAACAGAATCACCCCGAATATTTAAAGCATGGCTATCAAGGTCAAGTTTAATCGCAACATTTTCCACATCCCCTTTGTAAAGCTCTACCGTATCATTCACTAAATCATTGAGATTCAGTGGTTTAGGCTCCATTGTGGGCATGCGAGCATAGTCCGAAAAATCATCAACCATTAATTTTAGCGATTCTACTTGCTGCACTATTGTATTAGTTGCACGATCAACAATATTGGATTGGTCTTGGGCGAGATTTGGTAACAACTTATTGCGCAATCTTTCCGCTGACAGCTGAATAGGAGTTAATGGATTTTTAATTTCATGGGCCAAACGTCTTGCGACTTCTCCCCATGCAGAGTCGCGTTGAACTTGAAGTAATGTCGTTACGTCATCGATCACTAATACATACCCACGCTGTGACTGTTCATCTATAGGTAACTTTACACTTTTACATAAAATCGTTTTGCTACCTTGTTGTGTGAAAATTTCGAGCTCCATCTGCCACTCCTCTGATGTCTCATCAATCTTATTCACGACAGCAGTGCAGAAATCCTTTAAAAAACTATGCACCACACCAATTTGCACGAACTGTTTACCTAAAAACTGATTCATGTTGGTATGTAATACATCGCTCGCAGCAGCATTGATAGTTTTTAAAGCTAGCGATCCATCAAGACTCAAAACGCCTGAGGAAAGATGCTCTAAAATTGTTTGTAAATATGTTCTTTGATTTTCAATGATTCGCTGATTGATAATGCCAGTATCACGCGCAACGGTTAATCTTTCAGTCATTCGATTAAATGAGGCGACTAACATCCCTAGATCATCATTTTGCGGGACTACAAGTTTCTTATGATATTGTCCTGCAGCAACTGCTTTAGTTCCTTCAGCGAGTTCTTGAATTGGTGCTACTAATATTCTAGACCAGTAAAACGCAGCGAACACTGCAAACAAAGTTCCCAAAGATAAAACTAATGTTAATATAACAATGAAGTTTTGTTTAAGAGGCGATCTTAAATATATTAGCTCATTATATTGTCCATAAGCTGCTTGAACATTATCCGCTAATAATCCTATGCGATCCGATACTGGATATAAAAATTGTACGAACTGTGTTTCACCTGTTGGCAATTCAGATGGGACAGGATAGATAATCCTAATTTGTACTCCAGATTCAGTTGGATCTAGTGCAATGTAATTTTCACCCTGTTGTACTAATTGCAAAATACTCTCGCCTGGAAGGCGTGGTACTTCAGCTGATAGTTCAGCACTGCCTGATGCCACAATCCGATTATTGGCATCGAATAAAGTAATTTCATCAGCCCCCGTTCTATCCAATAAATCATTAATAGCCAGTGTGGCATTGAAAGAATCTATATCTACTAAATTATCAACTAGTGGTTCTACTTGTTGACCTAAAGTTCTAATATTCATATCAAGTGATGAGCGACTTAAGTCGACCGCATCCTGCAATGCGCTCTCTACCTCTATATCGAACCAGCTATCAACACCGCGCTCTAGTAACCAAATAGAAAACGTATAAACTATTATAACTGGAACTATTGCAGTGATAACAAACAATAAAACGAGTCGTAAAGTAAGTCGTGATCCAGGTGCTTGCCGTTTCAATCGTCTTACTAAGAGACCTACGTTATATACGATCAATCCAACAAAAATTAATAGTAAGGCAGAATTGATTGGCAATAGCCAATTATGCAATCGGTTGAAATAAGCAACATTGCGTGTAGCATCTGCCATCAACATAATAGCTGCCACCAATATAAGAAATAGAATCGCTAACAACCAACGATCACGATTGAACATTTTTCTTACATTGGCCATATCGTCCACCCACTCGTAGGCCGCCACTCATTAGCAAAATAACTTTTTATTCTCAGTGGTAATGGCAATATTTCAGAAGCAAGGCGTGCGCGTGCGCGCACAAAATATTTTCGTTCTAGATCTAATGAATCAATATTACCTAGTTCAATGTTTTTAACTCTGCTTTGAAAATAGAATGCGGAATATAAGTCCGGGAAACTTCTTTCGTTATTTTTATCTTTCAAGATATATTGTTGACTAAGTGCATGGTACTTTATAAAAAATATATAACTAAACTTACCGACACCCTTATTTAGCCAATACTTATTTTCTTCTATAAGTTCTATATCGAGAATAAATGCGACTTCAACACCATTGGTCAGCGCATCTTCAACTTTAGGATCAACTTGATAATTCACATCACAATCGACCATTATGACACGATCCAAAATGCGCACAGATACATCGTCAATCGTCATTCCTGTATCTGCTTGTGATGAAAATGAAAATAAATAAAACAAACAGAACAAACGTATTAATTGATTAGCGCGCATAGATCGGAACAATATTTACTTCAGTCAATCGGCACTTGTTTTTACAGTCCAAGCACATGATTTATTAATTGATTTGAATTTGAAAAATCCATAGCAGTCACCTTTTTACCACCCTCCGGAATCAATTCTTCTATTCTGATACTTCCCGCGCCAGTTGACACATAAATGCCATATTTATCAATGCTATGAATGGTACCGGGCTGGAGATTTAAATCTGAATTTTCGACCAAGCTCGCCCTTACAATGGTCAATCTACGATTCGCAAAAGTGGTATAGCTACCTGGCCATGGAAAAAATGCACGAATTTTGCGAAATATGACCTGATTTTGCTCATTCCAATCAACTAAACCGTCTTTTTTATGTAATTTAGAACAATAAGTAACCTCATTTTGTGCTTGTATTTGTGGCGAGCACTTATCTTTAAACACTTTTGACATCGCTGTTGTTATGACACTGCCACCAATTGTTGCAAGGCGATCATGTAAAGATTGAGCGGTGTCAGTAGGTTCAATTAGCTCAGACTTTTGCAACCAGATATCACCAGCATCCATGGCCTTACACATTTGCATGATGCTGACACCTGTTTGTTTATCACCATGCAAGATAGCGTTTTGAATAGGGGCTGCTCCACGCCATCGAGGCAATAGGGAAGCATGAATATTAATACAACCAGCTTTGGGAATATCGAGCAGAGATTGTGAGAAGATCTGCCCATAAGCAGCGACAACAAGTAAATCTAATTTCATGGACTTAATAAAATCTAAAGACCAGGATTCATTTATTTTCTCAGGCTGAAATACCTGCACGTTAGATGCATTTGCAGACGTTTTAATCGGGCTTTCGATGATTTTACGTCCACGACCTGATTTTCGATCTGGCTGAGTGATAACACATACCAGATCATAATCAACACTCGCTATAATCGATTTTAATGCCGGAACGGCAAATTCAGGAGTACCTGCGTAAGCTATACGCATTGCCATTAGACGGGAGGTGTAAGTTTAAATGGCCCGAGAAGTCTGTTCTGACGCAGGTAAATCACCGGTTTTTTCAAGCTTAAGCAGCTTCTTTTTTATTCGCTGGCGCTTTAAAGGAGATAAATAGTCAACAAACAATTTGCCCTCAAGATGATCCATTTCATGCTGTATGCATACGGCTAACAACCCATCTGCATCGATCTCGATTTCTTGACCTTCCTCATTAAGTGATTGAATTTTAATGGTTTCTGCGCGAGTCACGTTTTCGAAATACCCTGGTACAGATAAACAGCCTTCTTGCATTTCTTCAATACCCTCAGTTTCAATGATTTTTGGATTAATTAAACATAAAGGCTCGTTCTTCTCTTCCGAGACATCAATGACGATGATTTGCTCTTGAATATTGACTTGAGTAGCCGCTAATCCGATGCCTGGGGCGTCATACATGGTCTCAAACATATCAGACACCACTTGTCGCACTCGATCGTCCACCTGAGCAACTGGCTTTGCGTGATGCCTTAACCTAGCATCAGGAAAGTGTAAAATTTCTAGTAGAGCCATTAAGTTATTTCAATCGATTAAACAAGTTTCACTTTTTAAACCACATTCATAAGACTACAATTCGAGCCCGAAAAGCCCTATTTTAAACTATCGTAAATACCAATGTGCAGATATCTTAAAACTATGACAAATTATCACGCAATTTTACTTTTGATATTCTTATTTTTAATTTCAGCATGCACCATCACACCTACCGATGATGACGTGGTCGTGGTTGATGAAGAGCCCGCAGAAGTTGTCGAAGTCGTTGAAGTTACCGAAGTTGTCGAGATTGTAGAAGTAGACATTGAAACGAGAGAATTGCCCACACCTCCATCCAGTAATAATGCAGAACTTTTAGCCTCGGCCCCAGAACAGTATACGGTGCAAAAAGGCGATACATTATGGGATATATCAAGCAAGTTCCTAAAAAACCCATGGTATTGGCCGGAGATTTGGTACATGAACCCACAGGTCCAAAATCCACATTTAATTTATCCTGGCGATATTATTAATGTTTTTTACGTTGGAGGTCGACCTTATGTTACGGTTAATGGTGAAACTCGCATATCAGGAATTGAGCGTCTTACCCCTGAAATGCGCGAAGAACCGATTGAAGCCACCGAAAAAATTATCCCTATTCAAGCGATCGAACAGTTCCTCATACGCCCTCAAATTGTCGATCAATATACGCTTGAGACTGCGCCACACATTGTAGGCTCAAGAGATAATCGTATTATTTATGGCGCAAATGATTCGGTATATGTTCGTGATTCAGAGAATTTTAATCTAGGCGAGGCTTACAGTGTTTATCGTCAAGGTGATGAGTTTTTAGACCCTATCACAGGCGAATTACTAGGCTACGAAGCCATTCACGTTGCCGATGGCGAAGTCACAGAAACAGGAAATCCAGCGACGTTATTTTTGAGCAAAGTTGAACGTGAAGTGCTGCGTGGAGACCGACTGATTTCTCTAGAAATTGATGATCCCGATTCAGCTTTTCGGCCAGTACCACCATCGAAAGCTATATTCGGTGAAGTGATATATCTCTTTGATGCCATCTCACAAGTAGGTACATATCAAATAATTGCAACCAACATTGGCACTAGAAATGGTCTAAAGAAAGGGAATGTAATTTCGATCAGCCAGTCTGGTAAAATTGTCCAAGATAGAAATGCTAAGGCTTCTCAGACAACAGACGTGAAACTTCCCGATGAACATACGGGTGATGCTATCGTCTTTCGTACCTTTGATAAAATAAGTTATGCATTTATATTAGACGCGAACCGCCCCATCAAAATTGGCGATATCGTCTCTAACCCAAGATAATTTAAAGCTTGGCACAGTTGTGCGCTGACACTAGCTAAACATTAATTACAACGTTATGTTCTTTGTTTTCTCTAAACTAGAACATGGCAGACCACCTCAGCGATTGGCTTCGTCTTTGGCATATTCCCGGCATTGGACCGAGGAGTTTTAACTTTTTACTCGAAAAATTTGACTATCAGCCCGAACGTATCCTAGCGTCAAGTTATATACAGCTAGTAGAACAAAATATCTCAAAGCGTGCAGCCAGAGCTATCTGTGAAGATCAAACTGACGACTATCTTTCAGATTTGAAATGGATGCAAGCCAACAAAAATCATCACATCATTTTAATAACTGATACTCAATATCCGTCTCTTCTTAAAAATATCCCAAACCCTCCACCCATACTTTACGTTTGTGGCCAACTGAATGCTTTAACGCTCAGTCCTCGCATAGCAGTTGTGGGTGGACGAAAAAGTACCATGCACGGCAAGACGATTGCTTACGAATTTTCTCAACAACTTTGCGAACTTGGAATCACAATTGTGAGTGGTCTAGCTAAGGGAATTGATGCCCAAGCACACAGAGGAGCACTAAACACTAAAAGTGGTAAAACAATCGCGGTGCTTGCGAATGGATTGGATTCGATTTATCCATCAGATCATCGAACTTTAGCGCAACAGATCACTGAGCAAAGTATTCTGGTTTCAGAATTTCCAACGCGTGTAAAACCTTTGCCTCAGCACTTTCCTCGCAGGAACCGAATTATCAGTGGGATGTGCTTCGGAACAATTGTCATAGAAGCCGCAAATAAAAGTGGTTCTTTAATAACTGCGCGGTATGCACTAGAGCAGGGACGAGAAGTTTTTGCAGTGCCAGGGCCTGTTAACAATCCATTAAATGATGGCTGCCATCGCTTGATACAGGATGGCGCTAAATTGACCTCTAGAGTCAGCGATATCCTGATAGAGTTTGAAGATATAGCAAATTTCGATGTTCAAAATCGCGCGATAACCCCAGAAAGAAAAGCTAATTCAGCCAATAATTCACCGCCACTACTTGAATTTATAGAGTACACACCCATTTCAATCGATGCATTAATTGAAAAAAGTGGATTGACCCCAGAACAAGTTTGCTCCATGCTGACGGAGCTAGAGATTGGTGGTCGTGTTGTATGCGACGCCTATGGACAATATTCTCGCAGTTCAACGGACTAAAAAAAGTTATGAAAGAAAACGTTCTTGACGTATTAACCTACATGTTTGAGAGCTACTTTGAAGAGGTTGATGCCGTCTTCAATCGTGAAACCTTACTCGAAGAGCTGGTAGAAGTTGGCTTTGAACATAGTGAGGTAGAAAAAGCCTTCAATTGGTTAGCTGATCTGCCAACATCACATGAAGATCTTGAATTAACCTCGCCGGATGGCAACGCCATTCGCATATACAGTGCGTGGGAAACTAAAAAACTGGACTTAATCTGCCAAGGGTATTTATTAGAACTTGAGCAAATGGGCATATTAACCCCTGCAAGCCGAGAATTAGTCATTGACCGTGTAATGGCTTTAGAAACAGATGAAATCAGCATAGACCAGCTTCGCTGGGTCTGTCTAATCGTGTTATATAACCTTTCAGGCTCTGATATACCGTATAACTGGTTAGAAGATGTCATCATGGACTTATCTTCTTCTCATATTCACTAGCTACTTTATTTATATTAACAACTTCTGTAGTACCTCCTGATGAGTAAAAATCTTGTCATCGTTGAGTCGCCGGCCAAAGCTAAAACGATTGAAAAATATTTAGGCAAAGATTTTAAAGTACTGGCTTCATATGGCCATGTGCGTGACCTTGTGCCAAAAGAAGGGGCAGTCGATACCGATAATCACTTTGCTATGAAATATCAAGTGATCGAACGAAATGAAAAACATGTTCAAGCCATCAGCAAAGCATTAAAAAAAGCCCATTCCTTATACCTAGCCACTGACCCGGATCGCGAAGGAGAAGCCATTTCATGGCACTTATATGAGCTGCTAAAAGAAAGAGGTCTGCTCGATGACAAAGATGTCCATCGTGTAGTGTTTCATGAAGTCACTAAGTCTGCGGTTCAAGATGCAATTGATCATCCAAGAAAATTGGCCGATGAGCTTGTCTCAGCACAACAAGCGAGACGAGCACTAGACTATCTTGTAGGGTTCAATTTATCACCATTGCTTTGGAAAAAAATTAAGCGTGGCTTATCGGCTGGCCGTGTTCAAAGCCCAGCCTTACGACTGATATGCGAACGCGAAGATGAAATTGAAAAGTTTGTGGCCCAAGAATATTGGACGATTGAAGCTGACTGCTCAAAACAAGATGGAAAAAAAGATCAGCTTTTTATGGCAAAACTGACACACCTTGAAAACAATAAACTAGATCAGTTTGATATCAACACTGAAAAGCTGGCCCATGATGCTCATAAAAAATTAGCCAAGGCAGCTGATGGAAAACTCGTCGTCGGCAAAGTGGATAAAAAAGAACGTCGACGAAATCCCGCTGCTCCTTTTATTACGTCGACACTGCAACAAGAATCAATTCGTAAATTACGTTTTTCTGCTCAACGCACCATGCGCATTGCACAACAACTATATGAAGGCATTGATTTGGGTTCGGGACCGATTGGATTAATTACCTATATGCGTACGGATTCCGTCGTGCTAGCTAAAGAAGCTTTAGACGAAATTCGTGATTTAATACAAGAACGTTATGGTAAAAAGAATTTACCTGACTCACCACGCACCTATAAAACCAAATCTAAAAATGCCCAAGAAGCGCATGAAGCAGTACGTCCTACCTCTGCACAACGTTTGCCTGAAGATGTAAAACCGTTTTTGAGTGAAGATCAATACAAACTTTATAATTTAATCTGGAAACGTACTGTTGCCAGTCAAATGATGCATGCCACACTAAATACAGTCGCAATAGAACTACATTGTGGAGGTGAAGAAAATATATTCCGCGCATCAGGTTCTTCCATTAAAGATCCTGGGTTTATGACTGTGTACCAAGAAGGTGAAGATGATAAAGCATCAAATGATAGTGATGAAAAAATACTACCTGCAATGGAAGTGGGCGATGAAATCAATTTGCAAGAAATTCGTTGCGAACAACACTTCACCGAACCTCCTCCTCGTTTTACCGAAGCAAGTTTAGTTAAGGCCCTTGAAGATTATGGTATAGGGCGTCCTTCTACCTATGCATCAATTATTTCGACGATTCAAAATAGAGAGTATGCCGAAATAGAAAGTCGCCGTTTCTTTCCAACTGATATCGGGAGATTGGTTAATCGTTTCCTGACTAAGCATTTTAACCAATATGTCGATTATGATTTTACAGCACGCTTAGAAGATGAGCTCGATGAGATATCTCGTGGAGAAAAAGAATGGGTGCCTGTAATGGAGTCATTTTGGAATCCGTTTGATGAACTCGTAAGAGATAAAGAAGAATCTGTTACGCGTGAAGAAGCCGTTGAAGCGCGTGAATTAGGTACCGATCCTAAATCTGGTAAACCTGTTAGTGTACGCATGGGACGCTACGGGCCTTTTGTGCAAATTGGCACAAAAGATGATGAAGAAAAGCCTAAGTTTGCAGGCTTACGTCCAGGCCAAAAAATGGACCAGGTCACACTAGAAGAAGGATTAGAATTATTTAAGCTTCCTCGTGATCTTGGCGAAACTCCTGAAGGAGAAAAAGTCTCAGCCAGTATTGGACGCTTCGGTCCTTACGTTAAGTACGGTAGTAAGTATGTCTCAATTCGTGGGGAAGACCCCCATATAATCGAGTTAGAACAAGCACTGGAATTTATTGCTAAGAAAAAAGAAGAAGATGCCAATAAATTTATTAAAGAATTTGAAGAAGAAGGAATTCAAGTTTTAAATGGTCGTTATGGCCCATATGTCACAAATGGCAAGAAAAATGCAAAAATACCTAAAGACGTAGAGCCTGAGTCTTTAACTCTTGAGCAGTGTCAGGAAATGATTGCCAAAGCGCCCGTCCGAAAAGCTAGCCGTAAAACGGCCAAGAAAAAGAAAAAATCTTAATATATCCATAAGCGTGATGGCACACTCTGCCCTAACTCGTACAATCCAAATGCTCAAATATGATGGCGTTGTTGCTCATCAAACTGATACGGTATATGGCTTGGCTTGTCTACCCAAAGAAAAACTTCTAAAACGTCTTACTTTTATTAAACAAAGAGGTAATAAACAAGGCTTCATATTGCTAGCGTCTAACGCATCTCAACTTACCCATTTTATTAATTGCTCAAATAAAGAATTAACCACTTTAAACACTAAACAAACCAAACCCACTACTTGGTTAGTGTCTGCAAGTGATCATGTTTCAAAATCTTTATTAGGCGACACACAAAAAATTGCTGTGAGGATCACATCCCGGTTAAACATAAAAGAAATCTGCGAAGCTGTCGGGCCTGTGGTATCAACCAGTGCAAATATCAGTAATTTAGAAACTTGCCAAAATGTGGAACAGATTCGTGGAATGTTTGGTACAAATATTGATTATATAGAATCAAGCAATACGTCCGGGACAGGTCAAGCAAGCGCCATCATTGATTTACAATCCGGACAGGTAATAAGACACTAAGAGCATGCCATCACCAGATCTACAGCAAGTATTAAATTATCTTGAGTCTTTACAGAATAATATCTGTGATGAGCTCTCAGCTATAGACGGTTGTAAATTTACTGAAGATGCCTGGAATCGTTCTGAGGGTGGTGGGGGTAAAAGTCGCGTATTGAGGAACGGGAAAATTTTTGAACAAGCTGGAGTAAATTTTTCTCGTGTCTCAGGTGAAGAATTACCAAAAGCGGCAACGCTGCAACGCCCAGAACTAGCAGGCTGTCACTTTGAAGCCACGGGTGTATCTTTAGTACTACATCCAAACAATCCCTATGTTCCTACGACACACTGTAACGTCCGTTTTTTTATTGCACAACCAGAAAACAAAGAACCAATATGGTGGTTTGGTGGCGGTTTTGATTTAACACCTTATTATGGCTTTGAAGATGACGCTATTCATTGGCATCAAACAGCTAAAAAAGCATGCGCTTCTTTTGGCAGAGGAACATACTCGAAATATAAAAAATGGTGTGATAAATATTTTTATTTACCACACCGGAAAGAAACTCGTGGCATTGGTGGTTTATTTTTTGATGATTTGAATGAACCCGATTTTGAAACGAGCTTTGGATTTATGCAAAGTGTTGGCAATCACTTTTTACCTGCTTATCTCCCTATTTTAGAAAAAAGAAATAGTCTTTCTTATGGTGAGCAGGAACGTCAATTTCAACTTTATCGTCGTGGGCGCTATGTAGAATTTAATTTAGTCTACGACCGTGGCACATTATTTGGTCTACAATCAGGTGGTCGCACAGAATCAATTTTAATGTCACTGCCACCTCAAGTTCGATGGGAGTACAATTGGACACCAGAAGCGAATAGCCGCGAAGCCGAGTTATATGAACGTTACTTAAAGCCTCATGATTGGCTAAAAGAAGAGGAATAAAGTGAGTTATTTCCCAATATCACGAATGCGAAGAATGCGTGCTGATGAATTCAGCCGTAAGTTAATGCGTGAAAATATTTTGACTGTGTATGATTTAATTTATCCCATGTTTATAATTGAGGGAGAAAACATGCGCGAACCTGTACCCTCTATGCCAGGTATAGAAAGATTCACTTTAGATGAGCTACAAAAAGAAGCAAAAGAAATTCATTCGCTAGGAATTCCTGCAATCGCTTTGTTTCCTGTGGTGCAGGATGACAAAAAATCCTTAGATGCAGAAGAGGCCTTTAACTCAAATGGACTAGCCCAACGCGCAGTGCGTGCCATTAAAAAAGTGGTTCCAGAGTTAGGCGTCATTACAGATGTTGCATTAGATCCTTTTACTTCACATGGACAGGATGGCTTGCTTGATGAAGACGGCTATGTTGTCAATGATCAAACTGTAGATGTGCTGACTAAACAAGCGCTCTCACATGCACAAGCCGGTGCTGATATTGTCGCACCTTCTGACATGATGGATGGACGCATTGGTTCTATTCGCAAAGAACTAGAATTAAAGGGATTTGTGAATACAAAAATTCTTGCGTATTCTGCAAAGTATGCATCAAGTTTTTATGGTCCTTTTCGAGATGCAGTTGGTTCTGCCGGGAGTTTAGGAGGTGGAAATAAATACAGCTACCAAATGGATCCCGCAAATAGTGATGAAGCCATACGAGAAGTTCAGCATGATATTGATGAAGGCGCTGATATGTTCATGGTTAAACCTGGCATGCCTTATCTTGATATCGTTCAACGAGTTAAGGTGGAATTAAGCGTGCCTACTTTTGTTTATCATGTAAGTGGTGAATACGCGATGTTAAAAGCCGCGGCTCAAAATGGTTGGTTAGATGAAAAAGCTTGCATGCTTGAAACGCTTGTTGGCATGAAACGTGCCGGAGCAGATGGCATACTGACGTATGCTGCTAAAGATGCCGCAAGATGGCTTGCAGATGAAGGAAAATAAATACGCCGTTATTGGCAACCCAATCAAGCACAGTAAATCCCCGCAAATTCATTCTGCATTTGCACAACAAGAAGGGGTGCAAATTGACTATCAACGTATACATTCTGAAGAAAGTTGTTTTACAGAAACCGTAAACAATTTTATAGCCAGTGGTGGTTTGGGCATGAATGTCACTTTACCCTTCAAAATTAAGGCGTTTAGAAAATGTGAAACTCTCAGTGACTATGCACAAGCCGCACAAGCCGTCAACACAATAAGTTTTAATCAGCAGGGTGACTGGATAGGCGCTAACACCGATGGTCCTGGTTTTTTACAAGATTTAAAAACCAATCTCGGTTTGTCACTAAGGAATAAGAATATTCTCATTATGGGTGCAGGAGGCTCAACTCGAGGAATTTTGTTGCCTTTGTTGCGTGAATATCCCTATCAATTAACTATCGTTAATCGTACAGTCGAAAAAGCTATAAGTTTAGCGGACGCATTTAGTCAGGAAGGCCATCTGCACGCATGCGCTTATGATGATTTAGGAAAACAGGTATATGATTTAGTTATCAATGCTACTTCAGCCAGCATTAACGCAACTCTTCCACCTATCCCTAACAATATCGTCGACTCCGAAAGTATTTGTTATGATCTTTATTATAGTGATACACGTACGAGTTTTATGCAGTGGGCAGATAACTTAAATGTAAAAAAAAGTTGTGATGGTTTAGGGATGTTGATTGAACAAGCGGCGGAATCTTATTTTATCTGGCGTGGATTTAAACCAAATACTAAAGAAGTATTCAAATTATTAAGGCCGGTAGCTTAAGCATTATTCGACGCTTCATGCATTTGCTTAACTTTCACATAATGATCAGCTGAATAAGATAAGTACTCGATTTCTTTTTCAGTTAACTCACGCATTTTCTTTGCAGGTCTACCCATCCATAGATAACCCCCTTCAAGCTCTTTACCACCCGGCACTAATGAGCCAGCACCCACCATTGTATGTTTTTGGACAACCGCGCCATCTAACACTATGGAGCCTATGCCTATTAAACAGGTATCTTCTAAGCGACATGCATGTAATACAACACTATGGCCCACAGTGACATTATTACCAATAGCGAGTTTAACTCCTCCAGGACTATAGGGACCCTCATGTGTTACATGCAGTATTGAGCCATCTTGAATGTTGGTTCTTTCACCAATTGTCACGGTATTGATATCACCGCGTATAACCGTCATTGGCCAAACTGAACTATGAGACCCTATATTGACTTGACCAATGACTAATGCCGTAGAATCTACATAGGCGGTGTCGGCAATAACAGGTGTATGATTTTGAAATGTTCGAATTGTCATGTTGGTATAGAATAGTTTTCTTTTGATCCTAGCATAGTTATTTCACCCCTTATTCTATATGTTCACAAAAACAAAGCTTTCAGCTTATGCAGAACTCGTAAGACTAAATCGTCCTATTGGGATTTATTTACTACTCTGGCCAACACTATGGGCCTTATTGATTGCAGGCGAAGGAAAACCTAGCTTAACTGTGACGATTGTTTTTATCTTAGGTGTTATCTTAATGCGTTCTGCAGGTTGTGCAATAAATGACTATGCAGATCGAAATATTGATGGTTATGTTGAACGAACCAAGAATCGACCAATAATTACTGGATCAGTAACTAAATATGAAGCTTTAGCAATTTTTATCACACTTTGCTCAATAGCATTCTTATTTACATTATTTTTTCTCAACCAGCTAACATTATTGTTTTCATTTATCGCGGTGTTGTTAGCTGCAAGCTATCCATTTACTAAGCGACTACATTACCTACCGCAAGTGCATTTAGGCCTGGCTTTTGCGTGGGCTGTTCCGATGGCATTTACTGCCGAAACAAATGCGTTTCCATCGACAACTGCTTGGTTATTATTAGTCGCAACTATTTTATGGACAACAGCATATGACACTATCTATGGAATGATTGATCGAGATGATGATATAAATCTAGGCATTAAGTCTACGGCCATTTTATTTGGAGATGCAGATCGTATCATCATCGGGGCATTACAAAGTTTGACTATCCTAAGTTTAATGGCGGTGGGCACACAAGTTGAATTGCGCTATTGGTTTTACATTTCTTTATTCTTAGCAAGTAGTTTATTTGTTTACCAACAAATAGTTATCTATCGCCAAGAACCTAAGATGTGCTTAATTGCTTTTCTGAATAATAATTACGTTGGCATGATTATATTTATTGGTATTTTGCTGAGTTACTGGCTACCTTTTTAGCTATTTAAATTATTTTGAAGTTCGTGCAATACACCAAATTCGAATAGTTTTAGCGCCTGCTTTTTTTAATATACGACTAGCTTCATTTATCGTAGCGCCAGTCGTAACGACTTCATCAAATAAAATGATATCTTTATTTATAATCTGCTTTTTCAAAATAAATGCATTTTTAATATTCTGACGTCTTTGTATCTTTGTTTTACCAGTTTGAGTTTCTGTATATTTTACTCGTGCTAAGACATTTAGGTCATACTCAATATTTAAATGTTTACAGATTTGCCGTGTAAATTCATACACCACATTAAATCCTCGTTCGCGTATGCGTTGTGGATGACTAGGCATCGGAATTAATAAAAAATTATGTGTAGCATCCGGACAAGATTTGACAAATAAGTGAACTAAGCATTGAATATTTTCCCAGCGTTGATGATATTTAAACTCAGTAATTAATTGTTGAATCAGTCCTTCATACCAAAGCGCTGCATGTAAACTATCGAAGTATGGTGGCTTTTTTAGACAATGACCGCAAATCAAATTTTGCTTGCTGGCTCCCTCTAATGGTAGACCACACTGAGAACATACATTTTTGCACCAAGGTAAAAAGAAGTAGCAATCATCGCAAAACCCTTGTTCTACATTCTTTGTTTCCCCGCAAACTTTGCATGTCCAGGGGAAAAGAATTCCACTAATAATTTTTAGAAAACTTGTTAAATTTATTAATTCCTTAAATTTGACAACTCCCGTTAGCCGTTTAGACTCTACTTTCCTCATGTAATGATTAATTTTCCCCATGGCACATTGCACAATTGAACAAGCTAGTGAAATTTTTTCTCGTCCTTTCAATG
>JBCDBX010000003.1:0-65621 GCA_039182865.1 Pseudomonadota bacterium | reverse complement strand
CCTTCTTCTAAACCTAAAAAGAAAATACCGACACGCAACACGGTGATGTTAGCCGTGCTCAATCAGGATTCAAACTTACTCATGCAACGTCGCCCTAACCATGGTATCTGGGGTGGGCTTTGGAGTTTTCCCGAATTTGAAAATTCAGACAGCGCGCTCAATTGGGTTACAAGAACATTTAATCAAGCGCCCGAAACACCACAACACCTGCCTGACTTCACCCATACGTTTAGTCACTTTAAATTAGTCATCACGCCCATGACAGTGCGCTTTCACACCCCTATACACTGGGTGATGGAAGCTGATGATTGGGTCTGGTATAAACATGGCACATCACAGGCGGGCCTGGCGGCACCTGTTAATCAACTTATTAAACAATTAGCTTTATAGGAGACACCATGGCAAGAATGGTGCAATGTGTAAAACTTGGAACCGAAGCCGAAGGACTGGACTTTGCGCCATATCCTGGAGACCTAGGTAAACGCATTTATGAAAATGTATCAAAACAAGCATGGGAGTCATGGGTTAACCACCAGACCATGTTGATCAATGAATACCGTTTAACCCCGGTCGATCCCAAAGCACGCAAATTTCTCGAAGAAGAAATGGAAAAATTCTTTTTTGGCGAAGGCTCTGAAGTGCCTAAGGAATTTACAGCTCCTGAATAATCATCAGTGTCTGATTCGCATCAGGTCGGTTTTCGGTTGACGAAAACGTATTAAGTCGGTTTAATGTCGCCCTTTCTTCGAAGAAATTAGCTAAATAGCTGATTTCAAAGCGAATCTAGTGATATCTCATATCTAATTGTCAGTGCAGCGGGGCTGCGAAGCAGCAAGGTATGTAGTGGCTGAAAATCTCGATTTTCAGTAATCGAGTCGGTAGCGCAAAACTATTGGTTGTAGACAATGGCCAGGTAGCTCAGTTGGTAGAGCAGTGGACTGAAAATCCTCGTGTCGGCAGTTCGATTCTGCCCCTGGCCACCAAGAACAGATTATCCTAACTTCATTCGTTGAATTACGAATGAATCTCTAGTTATTTATATTTAGATCTTACAGAAAGAGAAGGGGGCTATTGCCCCCTTCTTGCTTTGCTATTCCTTTGCGTCTCAGCTGATTTAGTCGAGCGCGAAAGGAAGGATAGTCAGAGCAGATTTAGACATGATCACCTCCTTCAATATTCGTTACGATACATATAATCTAAACTTTCTAAGCGTGACTTACAAGTATTTGATGTGTACATATAGCAATGGGCTTAGAGTCCACAGCATGCGCCTTATTTAAGCGCTTACATTTAATAGACAGAATAAATCTGGTGTTAGAAGTCATAAATACATATACAAGAACATACCGACATTGAAATCCAACAACATTACATATTCAAACTTTGTCATTTTCGTGTTGTTTGTCTTATGCACTTCAAATCTTGTCTGGGCCAGTGAGTATCTGGATGGGGAAAATCCTACTGCAAAGTCAGTAGATGTATTAGATACCAGTCTTTCTTATGGACTTAAGCAAAAGCCAGAGGATCGAATCTTCCTGGGTAATTGGATTGACAACTTGCCTGCATTCTTAAGTGAATCTTCTCTTACGCCCCGGTTCAGGCTTTTTAGCTTGGATAGAAATAATAAAGAAAGTCCAGATAATGCTGCAATTGTCTATGGAGGCGAACTTCAATTTATTTCGGGACAAATTGCGGATGTCTTTAGTATTGGTGCAAGTTATTTTACGTCTCAACGTCTTCGAAATGATAATGGTGAATCAACGTTGTTGCTTCGCGAGAATGGCAGCGATATCAACACCCTGGGTAAGTTGTACCTGGATATTGATCTTGATGATGCCTATCTGCGGTTATATCGACAAACCTTTGATTTACCTTATGTAAATAAACATGATGTGCGAATGATTCCGGTAACACATGAAGGATATATCTACCATAAAACGGGTAAAAAGCTTAATTATATGGCGGGTCAAATAACACAATTAAAACGTCGTAATGCAGAAGGCTTCATAAGTATGGCCGAAGCCGCGGGCGCGGCGAACAGTGGTAAAGGAACCACAATGGCAGGTGCAAATTATGATTTTGATAATAATTTTTCACTAGGGGCAATCAATTATTATACTCATGATGTGTTTAATATTTTTTATTCGAAATTCACATATACAGGACCAATAACAAACGAAGTGTCAACAAGAATATCGGCCCAATTTACTCATCAAAATAGTATCGGAGATGAACTGATTGGTAACTTTAATACCAACCATTATGGGATTCAGGTAGAAACGGATTACCGCAATGCAATTTTAACACTTGCCGCAACCAATACTGGGAAGGGCTCAGCGATTCGAAGTCCCTTTGGCGGAAGTCCTGGGTTTCTAAGTTTGATATTGGAGGATTTTGATCGGGCAAATGAGACAGGAGCGCTCGCAGGGTTATCTTATGATTTTAGCTCATGGGGACTTACTGGCTTGAGCACCTTTTCAAATTTTGCATGGGGAAAGAATGCGATAGATACAGAAACTGGTAATAGTTTGCCAGATTTGAATGAGCAGGACTTCACGATTGATTACAAACCTCAAGCAGGATTATTAAAAGGCTTTTGGCTCAGATACCGATATGCACGTGCCGATTTTGATGGAGGTCAAACGATTCAAGATAATCGTTTTATCATAAATTATGAATTACCCTTTCATTAAAGGCATTAAAAAATACTATTTAGTCAATATGATGTGACTTAAAAAATGGGCTGTTATTTTTGCTGATAGAATTTAATTCAGTATTTGTGAAAATTTCTCTCGAAAGGTATCACGTAGTAATAATATAGCCGGAGTGACTTGCTTTCTAGTTGGGCATATCATCCAGAGGTCAAGAGGTGGTGTTTTATAGCCCTTAAGCAATTGAATAACTTTTCCCGCCTTTAATTCACTTGCCATGTCTATTTTTGATTTTAGTGCGATGCCTTTGCCAGCAAGAATCCAGCGCTTAACAAGTTCTCCATCATTACACTTGCGGTTTCCTGTGACGTGTACCTTGTATTTGTTTTTGCCACGTTGAAATGTCCAGGTATCATGGACACGTTCATCAAGTTGGTAAAACAAACAATTATGACCCACTAGTTCATTTGGTTTAGACGGCGAACTAAATTTTTTTAAGTAACTGGGTGATGCACAAATCATTGTGTCTGCATCTGCCAATTTAAACGCTACCAGTGAAGATTCTCGGGGCTCGCCATAGCGTATCGCAACATCGACACTGTCTGAATAGAAATCTGAAATACTGTCTTGTATGTTTATGTTAAGTGAGAGGTTGGGATGTTTATCCACAATTTCATCTAACCACGGCATGACAATATTGCGTCCTAAATCGGATGAGATGGATAATCTAATAGTACCCGCAATTTTGCCTTGGTAAGTATTCATCGCTGAGATGCCATCCTCGATAGTTTCCAATGCCAACCTGCAATACTGTAAAAATCTCTCGCCTTCGGTGGTGATACGCAGTCGTCGTGTCGAGCGTACAAACAATTGTGTGTCGAGTTGATCTTCTAAGCGTTTAAGTGCAGCACTTGCCGTCGCGGTTGTCATCTCAAGCTGTAGAGCAGATTCTGTGATGCTTCCGGTATCGGCAATTCTTACAAACAGAGATAGATCGTCTAATTTCATTATCAAAAATATTTTGAATATAATTACATGATTACTATGTTTATATACTAATATAATAAGGTCAAAATGTCTTCAATTTGCAATATATTGGAGATGTGCCATGAAAGCGGTAGGTTACAAAAAAGCTCAACCAATCGAACAAGATGATTCATTGGTAGATATAGAGCTGCCCGTGCCTCAAGCTGCAGGCAAAGACTTATTAGTTAAAGTTAAAGCAATATCTGTTAATCCGGTAGATACTAAAATACGCGCTGCTGTTGGTTCTAGTGATGATGAATATAAAGTTATCGGTTGGGATGCAGTCGGTGAAGTTGTTGATGTGGGAGAAGGTGTTGAGTTATTTAGTAAGGGAGATCGCGTTTGGTATGCGGGAGATTTAACTCGCCCAGGATGTAATGCGGAATATCAGCTGGTTGATGAACGTATTGTAGGTCATGCGCCTGCATCTTTGAGTGATGTACAAGCAGCAGCTTTGCCACTCACAACGATTACAGCATGGGAATTGTTGTTTGATCGCTTAGGATTCTCACAATCTTTGAATTCTGTTAAGCAGGATGACCAGAGATTAATGATCGTGGGTGCTTCTGGTGGGGTTGGGTCAATACTGACTCAACTAGCATCAAATTTAACGAATGCAATAATTATTGGGACTGCTTCTCGCCCAGAATCACAAGAGTGGGTTAAGCAATGTGGTGCAAACCATGTGATTGATCACCGCAAATCATTATCCCAAGAGCTGAAAAGAATAGGTGTAACTGATGTTACACATGCAATTAGTTTATCCCATACAGAGCAACATTTTGATGAAATAGTTAAATGCATCACGCCTCAGGGAAAATTAGCTTTAATCGATGATCCTGCTACATCGCTAGATATTATGAAACTTAAAATGAAAAGTATCTCTCTGCATTGGGAGTTCATGTTTACACGTTCGATGTTTCAAACTCTCGATATGATCGAGCAGCATCTATTACTCAATAAAGTAGCCGAATTGATTGATGCGGGCAAACTTGTGACCACTTTGAAGTCAACTCATGGTTGTATCAATGCTAAAAATCTGAAGAAAGCTCATACGTCAATAGAAAGTCATAAAACAATTGGAAAAATTGTTTTGGAAACATTTACTTAAATATAGGAAATCAATAGATGAAAAAATTAACCATCGTTGCAAATATCAAAGCAAAAAAAGACAAAATTGATTATGTAAAAGCTGAACTCGAAAAATTAATTGATATCACCCGCGCCGAAAAGGGATGTTTAAACTATGACTTACACCAAAATAATGATGATCCTGCACACTTTTTGTTTTACGAGAATTGGGAGTCTCGTGATCTTTGGCAGACACATATGAATAACCAACATTTAAAAGATTATATGTCTGCGACAGAAACGGCAATTGAAGAATTTACATTAAATGAAATGACTCAAATCGCTTAAAAATCAATATATAAATATCAAAGAATACTGTAATCAAAATTTAAGGAGACATGTTATGGAATATAAAAACTTCACCACCTTTAACTTTAAAGTAAACAATGCAATTGCATGGGTGACATTCGACTTTCCCCCAGTGAATGTTCAAGGCCAGGAAATGCTGGCGGATTTAAATAGCTTGGCGATGCGACTAGAACGTGATCGTGAAACTAAGGTTGTTGTTTTTCAATCTGCGAATCCTGAAGTTTGGGTTTGTCACTATGACACGGAACTTTTAAAAGATATGTCGGGAGAAGCAGTCTCGCGGGAAGAAGTGAAATTACTAGATTTGCAGGCCGTGTGTGAAAGGATCAGCAAGGTTCCACAGGCGACAATTGCAAAGATTGAAGGCTTTGCGCGTGGTGGCGGACATGAATTTGCATTGGCATGTGACATGCGATTCGCTGCACGCGGTAAAGCACGCTTTATGCAAATGGAAGTGGGCATGGGAATTCTTCCATGCGGTGGCGGTGCCTCGCGTATGGCGCGCCAAGTCGGGTTAGGTCGCGCGCTTGAAATCGTGTTAGGTGCTCGTGATTGGGATGCGGATGAAGCGGAACGGGTAGGTACTGTTAACAGAGCCTTGGATGCAGATGAAATTGGATCATTTGTTGAAGCCTTGGCGCAGCGTATTGCACTTTGGCCAGCGGAATCAATTAATGCCACCAAACAAGCCGTCTATGAATCGATTGATTTGCCTATTGATCAGGCGCTAAAAGCAGAAGCTTATTGGTTGTATCAAGCGACCAGTAAAACTGCAGGACTTAAACGATTCAAATGGGCGGATGAACAAGGCGCGCAGTTTGATATGAATAATCAACGACACTGGGAAGATATGCTTGTCGATATTCAAAGCATTAATGATTAATATGAATTGGCTTTGTATGTATGGAGAATTTAAATGGAAAATATTCATTCTTTGAATTCATATATCGGTGAACATCAATTTCAAACGATAAATAATGGATATAACTCGGTCTTCAAGTTAGGCAAAATGACTGTTGGATTAGTGGTGCCGATTGAAGATTATAGTTCAAGCGCTGTGCCAACCATGCAACATCATATAGAACGGGTAAAACTGGCTGAGGAATTGGGTTTTTCATCAATCTGGCTGCGAGACGTACCATTTAATGTCCCAACCTTTGATGATGCAGGGCAAATGTTTGATCCATTTGTTTATTTGGGTTTTCTAGCAGCTCAAACTAAAAAAATTGCATTAGGTGTCGCCAGTATTGTATTGCCTTTACGTCATCCCGCTCATGTCGCGAAAGCTTCCGCGAGTATTGATGTGTTGTCGAGCGGTCGATTGATCTTAGGAGTAGCATCAGGTGATCGCCCTCAAGAGTATCCTGCGATGAATATTAATTATGAAGATCGTGGAGCACGTTTTCGAGAAGGGTTTAGCTATATACGTGAGATGCATGCTAGTAAGCCTAGTTTCGAAAATAAATTTGGACGCTTCTCCGGCGATATAGATATGTTACCCAAACCAACAGCAAACAAAATTCCATTATTGGTAACAGGAGGTAGTCAGCAGAACCCAGAGTGGATTACGCAAAATGCTGATGGATGGATGCTTTATCCGCGCGAACCAAAATTACAAGAGCGCATTATTCAAGATTGGCATGAGCGACTTAAAGAAATAGAGCGAAACCCTCAACCTATTATGCAACCCTTGTATTTTGATTTATTGGAATCTGCCAATGACAAGCCACAACCGCTTCATTTGGGTTTTAGTTCTGGTACTCAATATTTGCTTGAGCATTTAAAATCACTTGAGAACATAGGAGTTAATCATGTGGCCTTAAATCTGAGATTCAATCAGTCAAATATAGAAACCACACTCAAGAGTATTGCAGAAGAAGTTCTACCTGAGTTTATCTATGGCTAAAACGATTCTAATTACGGGAGCAACCGATGGGATTGGGTTCGCTACTGCTACACAATTAGTTAAATTGGGTCATCATATTTTATTACATGGGCGTAATAAAACTAAATTAGAGAGTGCCAAACAAAAATTGACCGCTTTGAATACCGATGTGTCTATTGAGTGTTATGTTGCAGATTTGTCTGTTTTGGAAGAGGTCAGAGTGTTAGCAAATGAAATAAACAGCCATCATAAAAAAATCGATGTGTTGATTAATAATGCGGGTGTCTATGTTGTTGGTGAGAGGGTATCGGTTGATGGTTTAGACACACGCTATGTTGTTAATACAATTTCTCCTTATTTATTAACTAAACTTTTATTGCCTCTATTAAGTAAACATGGGCGAATTATTAATTTATCATCAGCTGCGCAAGCCGGTTTTGACCCGAATGAATTAGCGACAACGAGTCATCACTCCGATGGAAAGGTTTATGCACAAAGTAAATTAGCGCTAACAATGTGGTCAATGGCTCTAGCAAATAGTCTTAAAGATTCAGACATCAGTGTCATAGCCGTAAATCCAGGTTCTATGCTTGGCAGCAAGATGGTGAAGGAAGCCTATGGTGTGAATGGTAAAGACATTCAAATAGGAGTAAACATCCTATGTGATTTGGCTTTGAGTGATGAATATAAAAATGCCTCTGGTCAATACTTTGATAATGATATGGGAAGGTTATCTACTCCACATCCCCACGCGCTTGATATGCAAAATAATCAAAAAGTCATTAATGTGATTGAAGCGGTATTGACCTCCACACTACAATAACTATTCTTTATTACATTTTAAGATGACTAAATTGAAGATAACAATAAAGAAGTTAGTTTTACTCGTCTTTGTTATCAGCATCTTTGGAAATGCTTCTGTTTCAAATGCACAAGATAAGAATGAAGTGCTGTTGGTATCGGATGTGAAATGGACGCCATTGAATCCAGCGCGAGGCAAGTTAGGACCTCAGGCGGGAAATCTTTGGGGTGATCGAACGGGTGTTGGCCCATCAGGGTTTTTGGTGAAGTTTGTTGATGGTTTTTCCTCACCACCACATATTCATAATATTATGTATCGCGGTGTCGTCATTAGTGGCTTAGTCCATAATGATGACCCTTCCGCTAATAAAGCATGGATGTCATCCGGTTCCTATTGGACGCAAGCTGCAGGTGAAATCCATATTACTGCGGCTAAAGGTTCGCAAAATATCGCTTACATTGAAATTGAACAAAGCCCATACTTGGTACTTCCAACGAGTAAAGCTTTTGATGAAGGTGATAAGTCAGTCAACATAGAGGCATCCAATATCGTATGGCTGGATGCAACAAATACACAATGGATTAAGCAAGCAGAAAATACATCATCAAAAAGCGCAGCTAAAATTGCATTTCTTTGGGGGGAGCCGCAAGGCAAAGAACTAAATGGCACCTTTGTAAAATTACCGGCGGGATCTTCAGGCAAGATATTGGTTGATCAGCCCATTATGCGAGGAGTGCTTATTCAAGGAAAAGTAAATCATGGAATTGAGGCGAAAGGTGACCAAAATACTCTAATGCCGGGGAGTTATTTTAGCTCTCAAGGTAAATCGATACATTATCTAGCTGTCGATGAAAGTGAAGGATGCATTATATATTTGCGTAGTAAAGGTAGTTATGAACTAGTGATGGATTAAACCAAGCTTTGTCGCTAGTCATAATATGATTATGAGAATGATAAAATGCTATAACAGTGCTGTAAATTATTGCGGTCTGTAGTAAGTTGTTAACGCAATTGCTGTTATAAAAAGGTAGCTATTATCGACCCCATTATCTTATTTTTTCTATTAGGGTTTGTTGCGGGCATTCTGCGTTCATCTTTAAGGTTGCCGGGGCAAATTTATGAGTTCATAAGCTTTCTATTGCTGATAGCCATCGGTCTCAAAGGTGGAGTTGAGCTTGCTAAGCAGTCTCTCGTCAGTCTTCTACCAGATATGGTGGCGGTTATTTTTATGGGCTCACTTTTAACTTTGATTGCATATCCGGTATTGCTTTATTTGGGTAAATTCAAGGTGGGTGATGCAGCCTCTATTGCGGCTCACTATGGTTCGGTCAGTGTGGGGACGTTTGCAGTAGCAGTCGCATACTACGGGACCAAAAATGTTTTCTATGAAGAGCATATGCCACTTCTTTTAGTGCTGCTAGAAATTCCTGCTATTCTTGTTGGGATTATTCTTGCAAAAGGCATCACTAAAAATACCCAATGGTCTATCGTATTCCATGAAGTATTTCTAGGAAAAGGTATCGTCTTATTGGTTGGCGGTTTATTGATTGGGTGGATTGCAGGTCCTGAAGGTATCGCATCTATTGAGCCTCTATTTTTTGATTTATTCAAAGGTGTGCTAGCAATTTTCTTACTTGAGATGGGCTTAATCGCCGCGATGCAAGTGGGTTCATTAAAAAACCATGGTGTGTTTTTGATTGCCTTTGGAATTCTGATGCCATTATTTTCTGCAGTTATTGGTTGCCTTTTTGGCATCATGTTGGGTATGTCAGTAGGAGGCATGGGGATGCTAGCGACACTCGCTGCAAGTGCGTCTTATATTGCTGTTCCTGCGGCCATGCGTATTTCGATTCCAGAAGCAAATCCAACATTATCTTTGACGGCATCCTTGGGGATTACATTTTCTTTTAACGTCATATTTGGTATTCCAATATACTTAAAAATAGCCGAATTAATGCATAGCACTATCACTGGGTAAATACATGATGGAAGATAAAATACATAATATAAAAGTATTAACGATTATTACTGAAGCCAGTATTGAGTCATCATTGATCGATGACTTTGAGTCGCTAGGTGTTAATGGATTTACAATCATCGATGCGCGCGGAAAGGGGCGACGCGGTTCTAGAATGGGAGGTTGGGAGTCTAATAGTAATATTCGTATTGAAATCATTTGTGATGCGGATCAGGCAAAAAAAATCTCAACTTTTGTGAAAGATAAATATTTTGAAAACTATGCGATTGTTATTTATATCAGTGATTCTCAAGTATTTAGGCTAGATAAGTTTTAGAGGTTTATAAGTAAGGTGAAAACAGCCAGGCAACACCATCTCTTAATTTAACCGCCAAAGATCTACTCCTTAGTTCATCTAGTGTCAATTTTCGGCTATGCATAATAACGGTATGCGTATATTCAGTTAATTCTGTCGCGACATTTTTATCATAAATTTCAACGCCTACTTCATAGTTAAGTCGTAAGCTGCGTGGATCGAAGTTAGCAGACCCGATTAGAGTATAAAAACTATCCACAATAAATAATTTGGAATGTTCAAATGGTCCTGGTTGGTAATAAATATTGATACCAGATCCAACTAGTTGCCAAAGCATATGTCGGCAGGCCCAATCTACATAGAAAAGATTATTATTTTTAGGAAGAATAAGGGACACATCGATACCACGCAGGGCAGCGACTTCTAAAGCGCGAATTAAATCTTTATTTGGTAAAAAATAAGGTGTCATGATAGTGATTGATTTTGTTGCTGCGTTAATCGCACTAAATATGACAATGGAAAGATGTCCAAGATTCTCACCAGGCCCATCGCAAATCGTGCGACACCAAGATGAAGTTTCTTGATCTTGGCAGCTGGGAGTTGGAATATTAGTTTCCTCCTGTGTAGCAAATCTCCAATCTGCTTCAAATAAATGTTTTAGCTGTAAAGTAATACTCCCAGATAACTTAAAGTGAGTATCTTTCGGATTATTTTTGCCGTTAGAGGCATATTGGTGACTGATATTCATGCCTCCAGCAAAACCAATGTAGTCATCAATGATTAATAACTTGCGGTGATTTCGCAAGTTGATATAGATGTTGAATGGAACTAGTTTGGGTGGGAGAAAACGTGCAACATCAACATTATTTTTAGCTAACAGTTTGCTTGCTTTTCTGATCGAATAAAATTCGCCTACACCATCGATTAATACAAATACTTTAACGCCACGGTCCTTCGCTTCCGCGAGTGCGTTGATAAATGCTGTTCCTGTTTCATCGGGCTTGAAAATGTAAGTAGAAAGATAAATGTAATCTTTAGCAGAATTTATCGCTTGAATCATTGAAGGGTAAGCTTGTTTACCAGAATATAAGATCTCTACCGAATTGCCGCCTAGTAAAGGTAGTTCAGTCAGTTGATGAGAGACTATTTGAATATTCTTGAGTGGGTTGAAAACATAAGTTTGATGATGCTTGCTTTCAAAATGCCGTTTTCTCAAGTAATAATTGAGTTTGACCGCACGATTTTGAACACGGTTGATGCCAAATAAAAAATAAAAGATGGGACCAAAGAATGGAAATACAATTGAAACGGCTATCCAGCCCAGTGCCGAACGCGAGTCTGTTTTATTGAGAAGTGCATGAGTCGCGGAGCTTGCTGCCATCACAATTAATAAAGCAGCAATAAAGTAATGTTGATACATATATAACTATTTTGTAGTCAGGCTATAAGCAGCACTATGGTATATTTCTACAACATTTCAAGCAATGTTACTAGAACTGATCCCGCAATATAAAAATCAACCTAACTTTTAGAATTAGAAGCTATGTCTATAGAAGATTGTATTTTTTGTAAAAGACTTGACTTGGTCTATCAAGGTGAACTCACGTTTATAAGTAAAGATCGATATCCTGCCTCGCCTGGTCATATGCTGATAGTGCCGAATCGTCATGTGCCTAATTATTTCGATTGCACAGATGAAGAAGTGCGTGAGCTTTGGGAATCTGTAAAGATAGCGAAGGAATTAGTTGAAAAAGAGCACCAGCCAGATTCATATAATATTGGTATCAATGTAAGTAAGGCAGCAGGTCAGTCCGTTCCCCATACGCATATTCATTTAATCCCTCGATATTTCGGTGATGTTGAAGACCCAAGAGGTGGAGTTAGAAGCGTAATCCCAAAAAATAGGACTTATCAGAAAAGGCCAAGAGAAGAATAATTCGAGAATATATAATTTAGTGTACTTTCTTTGTCTTATAAGATGATCAAAGTCAGTATTTTTGTCAGAATGATTTCAAAAGAGTTTAAAATGAAAAGGCGTCAGGATTCTAAACTTATTTTATTTACCCTACTTATCATATCGATAACGGGTTGTGCACTGTTTGCAGCCAATGAATATGATTCATCTTCATTCCAAGAAAGATATGTAGCATTTGATTCTGAATGGGGTCAAAAATATCAAACAGATATCAAGCCCATTTTTGATAAACGCTGCGTAGTTTGTCATGGTTGTTATGATGCTCCTTGTCAATTGAAGCTAACCAGTCCTGCAGGTATTGATCGTGGCGCTAATAAAGAACGCGTTTATGATGGTGCTCGCATACTTGCTGCTGAGCATGTCAGTCCTTCTGCAGATGCATACACTACAAAGGAATGGCGAAAAAAAGGTTTTTATCCAGTCTTAAATGAAGGTGAAGCAAGTGAAGACACCAATCGTAAAGCGAGTCTTATATATCGATATTTAGAATTAAAAAATCAGCATCCATTACCGGGTCTAGCCTTGTTACCTAAAGATATCACCTTAGACTTAAATCGAAGCCAAGCGTGTCCCAATATTTATCAATTTGACGAATTCTCTAAACGTTTCCCTTTATGGGGAATGCCATATGGTTTGCCCGCATTATCACAACAGGAGCAATCAACTTTGGTTGAATGGATAGATGCGAATGCACCGATGGCTAGTCCTGCTCCTTTAAATGATAATTTACAAAAAGAAGTAGAACGATGGGAGGCGTTTTTTAATCAAGCATCATTGAAGTCACAATTAGTTAGCCGTTATATTTTTGAGCATCTATATTTATTTCATTTGTATTATCAAGATGATGCAGAGTTAAATTATTTTCAGTTAGTGCGTTCGTATACTCCGACAGGAGAAGCGATTGAGCTTATTGATACTGTCAGACCCTATGATGATCCTGGGGTGAACAATTTTTATTACCGCTTAAAAGTCGTAGATGCAACCTTGGTCTCAAAAACACATATGCCCTATGAGTTGAGCGATGCTCGATTAGAACGTTGGAAACAATTGTTTTTTCAGCCTGAATATGGAGTTAAAGATAAGGTTTCTTATCAAGCTGAGGTAGCAAGTAATCCGTTTGTGGCTTTTCAACAGTTACCAGTAGATTCGCGTTATCGCTTTATGTTGGATGATGCCGAAAAAATTATTATGGCATTCATGAAGGGCCCTGTTTGTCGTGGGCAGATTGCGCTAGATGTGATTCGAGATCGTTTCTGGGTATTCTTTTCTAACCCTAACGTATCACTACCCGCGGATAATGCAGAGTTTTTAGCCATTAATAGCAGTAATTTGCAGTTACCGGCGGGTAAGGGTAATCCTGTATTACTTACCATTACTGATTGGCGCTCATATGCCACGCAGCAAAAAACCTATCTCAAGAATAAATATCAATACGAAGAACAATTATTTGAGCAGAGCGAAAAAATAAATTTAGATCTTATTTGGAATGGTGAAGGTAAAAATCCGAATGCTGCTTTAACCGTGTTTAGACATTTTGATAGTGCCTCGGTTGTGCGAGGTCTCGTGGGCAAGAAACCTGAGACCGCATGGGTAATTGACTACTCAATTTTTGAGCGAATTCATTATTTACTAGTCGCTGGCTACAATGTATTTGGGAATGTCGGACATCAATTGCTTACACGTCTTTATATGGACTTTTTACGTATGGAGTCTGAAATAAATTTTATTGAAATGCTTCCTCGTGATGCTCGGCAACAAGTGTGGCAGGAGTGGTATGAGGATGCGGATAAACATGTCAATGATTACTTTGATGCTGTGAATGAGCAATTTTTTCATGAGACAAACATTTCATACAAAACCAATGAGCCTAGAGAGGAACTGCTTGGATTGTTGAGTCAGCGTGTATCCGATATCAAGGATCAAGGCTTTAATATTAATAAAGATAACACGCCTCAAAATTACCTTGATGCATTAGAGGCATTAAATGCAATACCAAATAGAGCTGTTCAGGAGTTGTCAGATGTTACTTTTTTAAGTATAGAGAATAGTGAAGGTAAGTTAAGTGTATTCACTTTAATCAGAAACGATGCACATAAAAATGTTACGACATTATTCGATGAGAAAGACAGCCGTAGTCCAGTTAAAGATACAGTGACAGTAGTCAATGGTTTTATAGGTGCCTATCCCAATACATTTTGGCATGTTTATGAAGACCAACTAGATATGCTTGTGGATCGTGTGTTAAAAATTAATTCTAATCAGAAATATTCTGACTTTATGGCGATATATGGAATTCGTCGCACAGCCGAGAACTTTTGGCAACACAGTGACCAATTGCATTCAAATTTTGAGCAGAAAGATCCAATTAATTACAGCTTGTTTGATTACAGCCGCTTAGAGAATCGCTAGTTATTTTGAGCGCATATCATCTGTTTAGATCATCAAATAGCTTGCGGGTAATCGCAATCAAAGCAGCCGTACTCACACCAAATAATAATAAACCTCCCATCGCTTCGAACGTGCTGAGTAGTTGCCATTCAGGTGATAAGGTAATATCGCCATAGCCAAGCGTTGTTGAGGTAACGACTGAAAAATATAATGCTTCTTCCATATTTGAAAATTCGCCAAGAGCATAGTAGACATAGGCCCATGCCCAAGCTTCTATGGTATGAATACCAATGATGAAAAATACGGAAAGAACTAATAAGTAGAAATGACCAATATTAGTGTGAAAAATAACGTAGCTTGTATCAAGTTTTTTTAACAAATTGGCAAGTACTATGAGACATGCAATATGGAATATTACAATCAGGCCAATTATTAATGTGCCAAATAGCAAATGAGTCAACAAAAAATGGACTCCTTATTTAGAGTAAATGCTAATTCTATAGAACAATCCTATTAGTTGTACATACTATGAAATCTGAGCCAGAGAAATTATTAAAAAAACATGAGAAGTTGACGCACTCGGATATGATGAAAGTAACGTCCCATGTCCAAAGAGAAGCGGGAGAATGGATTATCAATACATTGATGCTAGAAGGATATGATGTAGCTTTTCGATATAAACGAAAACAAAAATATAAGAACTTAAAAGGTCAGCGTGTTAATTTGACTTATTATCCTTCTACAGAAAATATAGCAGGCATTCAGATGGAAATCATGAATGTTGTTCGAATCAAAATTTCTTAATCATGAATTTAATCAACTAAATCGATTAATACCATATGAATATTAATCCTGGATATATTGATGCATTAGTCTACAGTAGTTATTGTAAATTACTTGATTTAATAGATTTTTTTAAACACGAGGCTATCTATGGTAGAAGAAGAAGTTCGAGAAGTATCAAAGCAATTTTACGCAGCACTTAACCAAATGCTAGGTGGAGATGCTAACGCATTGATAGAACTTTGGGCACATACACCAGATGCTACAACGATGCATCCTATTGGAGGACGTGAGGTGGGCTGGGAAAATATAAAAGCGTCTTTTGAGCGTGTTGCACGATCAAGTGCTGGTGGATATGTGGAAATGACAGATCGATTAATACGTATTCATGGTGATACCGCATATGAGGTGGGGATAGAACATGCGGAATTTGAGGTGGCAGGAACTCCTCTCACAGTAAATTCAAGGGTTACAAATATCTTTTATTGTATAAATGGAGCGTGGAAAATCATCCACCACCACGGAGATATGTCACCAGGTATCGCAGAAGCTCTAGATAAGGCAGATTGAAGTCTGCTCCTGTTTATTGAAGCGCGAAGTAGTTAGTCTTCTATATATTCTTCTAATGTTGCATTCTCCATCGAGTAACCGGCAACACCATATAGATTTTCTTTGCTTTCGGTGCTGAGTTTGCCTGATGCCCATACTGCATAATCTAATAACTCTTGATTTAGTCTTTTATCAGAGGTGACATAAACAATTTGATTTGAAGGTGGCGGTGGTGTGTGAATACATGCACCAAAGTAAGGGACGAGCAAAAAACTCTGAAAAGTTTCTGTATCAAAGTCGAAGTCTAGAGGTACAACAAACCCGGCAATTTTGACATCTTGATTATTTAACTCTGGCACTATGGGAGCCGAATTAAGTAAGTCTTGCATTTGTTCATAAGCATTCTGTGCTTCTTCAGTATCGTCATCAAAACTAAAAATATTGGTAATGCTAAAACTACTTTCTGACATGAGTTCAATCAGAGAGTCGAGGTAGCCAGGCGGCATCAGTTCATCCCATTCGACAATGCGAGGCTGTGAGGCTAGCCCTACGCTAGTGAGTAATAATATAAGCAATAAAGATCTTAATAGATTGATCATGAGCGAATAGATAAACCATCTTGTAATGTTTTTCGATAAGCGCTAAATGCTGGAATGAATGAAATGATGAATCCAGCCAATAAAATACTACCTAATAATGTCCATTGGAAAAGTGAAGGAGGCATAAGTTCAATCGTAAGGCCAATGGTGTCCTGAAGTACTGAATTCAGGATAATTAAAGAGGAGTACATTAGGCCTAAACCGATTAATATCCCAATGATGACTAATAATTCGGTTTCAATAATCATCATAAATAAAATAGCTAGGGGTGATGCACCAACTGAACGTAATATTGCAATTTCTCTTCTACGCGAATTAAGATTGGTCAGTATAATTGCTAGCATGCCAAATAATCCTGTGATGACGACTAGTCCAGCTATAAGCAGTAATATTGTCTCTACAACGCCGATGACTTTCCATAGTTCTAGCAAAGCGACACCAGGTATGATCGCAAGCAGTGGTTCTTGTTTATAATCATTTATCGCGCGCTGGATGCTGAATACATCATGCTTGCTTTTTAAGCCCAAGAAAAATGCGGTAATGGACTTGGTCTCTAAGCGTGGATCATCATCTTTAATATCATCGGCGGTAAGCGTTGTATTAGTTGCAACACCAAATTCCCAACCAATATGGATCGCCTCTAAACTAGGTAAAGAGATAAAAATACTATTATCAACGGGAGAGGCAGTGGGCTCTAAAATACCTGTGATAGAGAATGGCAGGTTTTTGTGTTGGGCTAGATTAACATTACCCATGCCATGAGCTAATATTATCTCATCTCCAAGTATGTAGCTGAGTTCTTTGGCAACATTTGCACCAATAACAGCCTCAAACAAATTTTCGAATTGTTGGCCATCTTTTAACTCAAGTTGCTTATTTCTATGGTAGCGATAATGAGTAAAATAATCTTGAGTCGTTCCAACCACACGATAGCCTTTGTGTGAATCCCCTAGTGAAATTGGAATGGTCCATGCAACACGGGGATGTTTAATGATCTTCTCATAACTTTGCCAGGAGACATTATTGGTGGCATTACCAATATGAAAAACCGTATATAGAAGTAATTGCACAGATCCGCTACGAGAGCCGACAATTAAGTCTGTACCAGAGATAGTATTAACAAAATTAGACTTTGTCTGAACACGAATTGTATCCACCCCAAATAACAGCATAATACTGATCGCGAGTGAAAAAATTGTCAGGCCAACTGAGAATTTCCTAAATCTTAAGCTTTTGATTGCGAGACTGAGCAATTTTAATTGCATAATCAGATTATTATTTATATTCACTCATAGAGAGTATGCGGTCAAACTTATTAGAGAGGGTTTGATCATGGCTGACAAAAATAAGGGTGCTATGAGAATGCTTACTTTCTTGAAACAATAAATCTAGAAAATCCTGTTTAGCATCTGCGTCAAGAGCTGATGTAGGTTCATCTGCAATTATAATCTCTGGGGAGCCAATTAATGCTCGCGCAACAGCAACACGCTGCTGCTGACCAGTACTTAATTCGGTTACATTACGTTGTTGAATGTTATCGCCTACTAAGCTCAAGGAATCGAGTAACCGCGTGGCTTCTGCTTTAAGTGATTTATGTGCTATTTCTAGTCTGGTTTTTCGTCGCATCGAAAAAGAAAGAGGTAATGTAATATTTTCAAAGACATTAAGATATGGGATTAGGTTAAATTGTTGAAAAATGATGCCAAAATGATCCACGCGAAATTGATCATTATGATTTTGATCATTCAGGTTTGAACCTAGGATGGTTATATTTCCTTTATTTGGTAGAAGTACGCCCGTAATTAAATTAAGTAATGTGGATTTGCCACTACCACTGCTACCTTGTATAAATATAGATTCGCCTTGAGTAATAGACAGGCTAGGAATATTCAAAAGTGCTGAAGCGCTCTCAGGCCAACGAAATGAAAGTTCAGAAATTTGTATACATTTCTGAGAATCTATCATTAATTGATTGTAATAGTCTGGTTGTTGGAGGTTACATTAAATAACTGTTGCATATTATCTGAGATAAATTGTACATTAATTTCTTCTAAACTTGTGAAGCTATTGAATAATACAAATTTAATTTTAATGGGTGATTTTGTGTCACACTTGAATTCGTAGCTTACTTCAACATCACTATGTTCTAGCTCTTCATGCTCATGGTGTCCATCCTCATCGTCATGACTAGTAGAGTGATCGTGATCATGTGATTCATGTTCACACTCAGGTGTCATAACTAATATATTACTGCTATCACGAAACAAAGAAAGTGCGTTATCTATAGCCTGGACTTCTTCATTTGTTTTAGCGGCATGTTCAAATCCATAAATATCGATAGCTGGAAAGCTAAATGCTATATTGAGTATATTATTTTCATAAGAGATGTTAGCTGTTGCTTGACCATGTACATGGGCTGCATGTTGTTCAAATCCATGGTCATGGTCGTGATCATGATGATCTTCACTGGCAATAAGGATCGTTGATAGTAATAAGAGTACTATAGTAAAAAAAGATTTTATACTTTGCATGGTTGGTGTGACTTCCTAGTTGCTTGTAAGTTCAGAATATGACCCGTTGCATGAATTATTCCTCCTGTAAGCGTCATGAGCATTTCACCGTCATGAGAAATAACATGACGCATGAGTAATTGGTCAATAAATAATGCAGTTACTGATAATATTAATAAGCCAATAGATGCAATCACTATGGGAAGCAATTTCTTATGTGAACGATAGCCAGATACTAAAGCAATGATGCTTACAGGAACTATAAAATACAGAATGAATTGGTGGAACCAAAATTCATGTAACTGGTTTCCATGATGATAGGTAGTAGATAGTATTGGTAAGATAGCTGCCATTATAGGTAATGCGATACAATGAATTGCGCACAAGCCAGAAAGTAAAATCGCAAAACGATCTAATAAAATCTGCATGACTAGTCAGAACATTTGGCACATGTGCCATGTATTTCAACTTTTGTTTGATTTGGTTTAAACCCCTGTTTGCTGCTAGCTTCTTCTAATGTCTTATTTAGTTTGGGTTCATCAAGCTCTTTGACCTCATTACAAATATCGCAAATAAAAAATTTACTATCATTCTCTGTATGTTCATATTCACAACCAATGTAACTATTGGTACTTTCAATTTTATGTATTAAATTGTTATCTAATAAAAAATCTAAAGCACGGTATACGGTGGGAGGTTTTTCTAAATGATCGCCTGTACTTAACTGTGCCAATAAATCATAAGCTTTGATAGGTTTATGACTTTGCCAAATTAATTCTAATACTCTCTTGCGCGTAGGAGTTAGTCTTTTCCCATTTTGGAGACAGATCCGATCAGCACGCTCGAGCGCATTGGTAATACATTGTTTATGTGCGTGGGCTTGTCTCATTTTATTTGTATATCATTTAATGGTGATTTTAACGTAACATTCTATAGTTAGTTCAGTTCAGAGGCAATGATCGCTCAGTCTGATTAATAGATATAAGAAAACCTATACACGAGGAGTGGAAATAGGATTAATTCACACTATATAAATTTATTATAAATATTTAAAGCAGGACTGATTGGTTATAACAAAGCTTAAATTTCAAATATAAACTGCTGAAATATAATGTGGAGAAAAGTCTTGCTACTTGGATTAATTGCTTAGCTTTATATTAATACTCATAAGATTATTTATGCTGAAGATAGATAAATAATTTTGGGCCTATAATATTGAGCTAGACCATAATAGTGCAAAAAGTTTACTATTTGAGCGAGTTAATATATTGGAGCGTTTAGATTTTTAAATCAATCTGAAGCACAAATGATTATGCGTAGGACTTAACATTAAAAATATAATAATGGACTAAAGGATGAAGTTATGAGTTGGTGGGGAAAAATAGCTGGTGGTGGTCTTGGTTTTGCAATTGGTGGACCCCTTGGCGCAATGCTAGGTGCTGTTCTCGGCCACCAGGTCGATAAAGCAAATAAAAATAATTTTGACCCCGGGTCACAAGAACGAACACAAGTTGCATTCTTCACTGCAACATTCTCTGTAATGGGTCACTTAGCCAAAGCCGATGGCCAGGTATCACCTCAAGAAATTCAAATGGCGGAACAAGTTTTTCGACAAATGAAATTTGATCCCAGCCAACGCTCAGCTGCCATTGAATTATTCAATGAAGGTAAGAAAGATGATTTTAACTTGGACGAAGTTCTAGATCAGTTCCGTCGTGAGTGCGGCAGGAAAATTTCATTGATCAATATGTTTTTGCAAATTCAAATACAAGCTGCATACGCCGATGGAAAAAAAGATCCAGCTGAGGAGAAAATCCTTATTAGAATATGCAATCGGTTAGGTTATCCGGTTGCAATTTTAGAACAATTAGAAGCTTTATTGTTTGCACAGCAACGCCAATACTCAAATACAAGCTATCAACAGCCAACACAATCTGATTTAGTTAATGCATATAAGCTATTAGGTGTTGAAGAGAATGTCACGAATGATGAAGTTAAGAAAGCTTACCGCCGCTTAATGCATCAAAATCATCCTGATAAATTAATTTCAAAAGGTTTACCTGAAGAGATGATACAAGTTGCTACTGAGAAGTCAAAGCATATCCAAAAAGCTTACGATCTTATAAAAAAGAAAAGAGGATTTACTTAATCTTTAATGTAATGCGATTTGAAGTTCTTGCATTGGTACTTTTGGAATTGGATGATCCTTAATAAGCTCCAGTACCAACTTTAGAGCAAAGTCCATTTTTTCTAGATCAGTTTGATCTGCTTCTTGGCATTGGGCTATAGAAGCTTCATAAGAAACTTGAGAAATTAAAGAAAGTGCATAATTTCTTTCGCGCTGACTGACACATGTATTAAAATTTCTTAAAGCACTAAGCACTTCATGAGTAAGCGCACGATATTGCTTAACTTCCATGTTCATCATCCATGATTACTTGTATGCTCAATAGATTATTCTGAAGAGCGATTATTCACAATCACATGCAGCACATCTTTGCTACCGTTTAGCCGGCGACAATTTAATCTTTCATGCTGAAATTTACTTATGAATTAGTGAGTTCTCTCTCAGATGTAGGGGTTCTTAAAATATGAGCCGTTCCAAATAATCCAATCATCACCAAAATTAAAGTTATCCAAAGATTAGAGAGCGCAAACATAGAGATACTTAACGCAACCCAGATAAAAATAATAATTTTGATTTTAGTCTTTTTCGGTAATCCCTCTCCGTTTTGGAAATTTTTAATGATAGGCCCAAAAAATTTATGTGTTATCAGCCAATGATGAAATTTGGGTGATGATTTAGCAAAACAGGCAGCCGCCAATAATATAAAGGGTGTCGTTGGTAATAATGGAACGACCACGCCAATAACACCTAAGATGATTGATAGCCAACCTGCAAATATCAGTAAATAGTTTTTCAGTTTTGTATTCACTATGTTTTGGGATAGTCAATCATAAATGAAATTTATATAGGCGAGGAAATCTACTCCAAATAGCCAATATTTTCTTTTTATAAGTAAAAGGAAATGTTTCTCAGTTAAAGCAGATAGTTAGATCATCATGGATTATATGGCTTAATCAAATAGGTGATTATAATCAGAAAACAGCTCGCCATTATCTTGACGGTGCATCATATCGTCTTATTTCCCCATCTCAACCATTCTGCGGTAACAAATGTTAGTCCACATCTCTATGCTCGGCTCAAATGCTTTGGCGGTAAATATGGCACTAAAGCACTGAAAAATAAAGAAGTATACGCTAATGCGATTTTGAGAATTTGAGGCATCATTTCATCAAAGATTTTCATTAGCTACGAAATGAGATTAATTATTTATAAAAATAACTTTAAACGAAGATTAAGTTAATCAAGACATACATGCGTCACTCAATAGTTCAGAATCTAATAAATATTAGTCTATTTTTAATAGCAATCAATAATGCTGCATATGCCTTAGGAACTCCTGCCGGCACAGTGATAAGTAATACTGTCACGGTGGAATATAACCAGAATGGGTCACCACAAACTTCGACTGATACAGTCGTCTTCTCTGTGCAAGAAATTATTGACGTAAACTTAGTTTCACAAGATGCCTCAAATGTTCTTGTCTTGACTTCCAGTTTAGATCAAGTGCTTACATTTCTGGTTACTAATATTGGAAATGGTATAGAAGAATTTTCTTTTGCATTTGATGCATCACCAATAGGAACTGATGATTTTGATCCTACAAATTTAAGAATTTTCATTGATAGTAATAACAATGGCGTATTTGATACGGGTGGTATCGATGTTGAGCATATCCCCGCCCTCAATGATGTATCACTTGATGCAAATGGTGTAGATAGCCAAGTAATTTTTATTGTTGGTGATATTCCTCCAGCGCTTATTGACGGTGATGAGGGCCTGATAGAAATAACTGCTAATGCAACAACTGCGGGTGCAGCAGGTTCAACACCTGGGACTATCTTAGTTGGGTTGGGTGACGGTGGTGTTGATGCCTTGGTTGGTTTAACTGAAGCATCTGTCGATACCCCAGGGACATACGAAGTCGCATCATTGATTGATGTAAATATTACTAAAAACGCACAAGTCATTGACGATACAGCTGGTGGAGGGTCATGTACCACAGCTCCATGTAGCCCCATCCCGGGCGCAATAATTCAATATTCATTAGATGTCGTTGCAAGCGGTATAGACACAGCTGCAAATGTCGTCATCACCGATGCTATACCTACAGATACAACCTATGAACCAAGCAGTATCACTTTGAATGGAATTCCATTGACAGATTCAAGTGTAGATGCTGATGCAGGCTTTATCGCTGCAAATGTCATAACAGTAAATTTAGGAGATTTAACTAATGCGGATAATCACACCATTACATTCAATGTCGTTATTAACTAAAGATTGGAGATTCATATGATTTTAGAAAGTAAGAGATTAATTAACGTAATACTCATTTGCTTGTTTTCAAGCGTAATCAATACAGTGATGGCTGATGCTATTCAGCCAATTGCTTTGACTAATGTTGTTGAAATGGAAGTCTTGGCTAAAGATAAAAATGGAAATGATGTCATCAAAAGAGTTCCAGCTGGCAAAGTCGTACCCGGCGATGAAGTTATTTACACGACAACATTCAAATATAGCGGTGAAGAACCAGCGACAGATATTGTGATAAGTAATCCAATTCCGCAATTCACAATATTTAAAGTTGGCAGTGCCGCTGGTAAGAATACAGTGATTGAGTATTCAGTTGATAATGGAGAATCTTTTCACGGTACAGCGAATTTAAAAGTGAAAGATGATCAAGGTAAGGAAAGAGCAATCGAAGCGGAGGACTATACAAATATACGATGGACTTATCGTGGCCAATTAGAAAAAGGTGATGAAGGGACCGTTGAATATAGAGTTGTTCTTAAATAATTAAGAATATTTTTAAACGTAAAGGAGTACATTAGATGAAAATTTTACATACAAGGAATGTATTTAAGCTATGTATAGGATTCGTCCTATCTGGATTAATCTTAAATACACAATCGTTTGCGGTGGGCACAGATGAATCTACACCTGTAGATAATCAGGCCACCATCAGCTACTCAGTGGGTGGAACTGCACAATCACCAATTCTATCCGATGATCCCTCTACTGCGGCAGATAATGATGCAACAAGATTCCTCGTCGATGAATTAATCGATATGTCAATCACTGCATCACCCGCAGCGCCGGGTGCGACTGCCTCCGTGGGCGATTTAGTGATTTTAACTGTTACTAATACAGGTAACGGTACCCAGGATTTTTTGCTTAATTATCTTGATTTCAGCTCAGGTGACGATTTAGATTTATCTTCAGTGACATTTTATGAAGATGATGGCAATGGAACTTTTGAGGGCACTGAAACAGTCATTACTGAAGTAAACTTGCTTGAAGATGAAACAAAAACAGTATTTGCACTTGCTATTTTAGCAGGTTCAACAAATAGTGATGAAGCCGCAGTTCACTGGACACTGGAAGCATCAGATGGCGCAGGCTCTGCATTAGGTTCAGATGATGGCGGTAGCGTTGATGATCCGACTACAGTGGAGATTGTATTTGCAGATGGTGAAAATACTGATGTAGCTACTAATACTGCTAGTTCTGATGCGGTTGAAGATGGCTTAGTATCATCTTCAGAAGTGCGATATACAATTGCTGGTCTGATCGTTCAGAAAACAGTAGCCACAACTGCGAGTGCTCCAGGCGTTACAAATGATGGTGTTAATCATAAAGCTGTTCCTGGTGCAACAGTGACCTATACAATCGCTATTGAAAATCAGGGTTCATCCTCTGTTACAGATGTTAGTATTTCTGACACAGTTCCGAATCCTGAACTTGTATTAAGCCTACCAAGTGTTGACATTACTGATACAAACTGTGCTGGTGCTGTGGATGCATCTGCAGGTAATACAGTGACAGTAAATTCTATTACTATCGCTGCTAGTGCCACGTGTACTGTTACATTTGATGCAGTCATTCAGTAGTAAATAATGTAACAACTCCTAAGTTTAGGAATGCGCGGACATGAAGTCCGCGCATCTCATTAATGCAAAGGACTGCAACTAGACAATATCCGTGTCATGAGTGTGCGCGGAAGGCAAATAAAAAAGCCATCAAGCCTGTTGAATACTTTAAAGTACAACAGGCTTTACTGCTTTTATTGTGTGCTGTTTTTTTGTTTATTTCTTCTTCAAACACTCTCTTTGCGGTACCACCTGGTACCGTCATTTCTAACACTGCGGTTGCAAATTATGATGTATCTGCTACGCCGCAAACTCGAAATTCCAATACGGTTGATGTTACAACATCAATAATATTTAGTGACGCCACTCTTGAGATATTACAATTTTCACCAAATGGGGATGGTCTTAATGGTGATGTTTCGCCAACAGGTTGTAGTGTTGGAAACACAGGCACATTCACACCATTGCCAAATCCAACTTATCCATTAGTAGGTACGATAGATATTTCAAACCCAGTTAATTTATTGCCGGCTCCTTCGATTAGCAGCGGCAATCCTATTTTTATCAAGGTCACTGACGCCAACAGAAACTTTGATATAAATATTCCAGATCTGCTTGTAATTAACATCAGCTCAGATGCAACTAATGACCGTGAAGTCATTGAGTTGATGGAAACAGGGAATAATACAGGCGAATTTGTTGGCTTTATCCAAACAGTAGAAACACCAATTGCTATATTTGACTGCCAGTTTGCGGTTGAATCGGGTGATACGATTACAATAGATTATATAGATGCTTTTGATGTAACTGATGCTGCATCAGAAAGAGTACTTATTGATCCATTCGGTATTGTCTTCAGCAGTGACAATGGTGCGCCTGTAAGTGGACTTACTATCACATTGATTGATGCGATAACAGGTTTACCCGCAACAGTATTTTCAGATCCTGCTGGAACAATTTCATATCCTTCAACCATGGTCACCGGTAATGATGTGACAGATGGTTCGGGTGCAACTTTTACATTTGCTGCGGGTGAATATCGGTTTCCATTCGTTGCAGCGGGTACATATAGACTTGAAGTCACGGCCGATGATTTTGTTATTCCATCTACCGTCAGCATCGCAACCTTACAAACATTACCAAATGCTCCGTTTTCTCTAGATGCTAATGCATCATTTGGATTGGATTTTCCATTAGTCGTTGGTCCGCCACTACATGTTGATATTCCTATTGACCCAATCAGTGATGTACTTTTTGTTAGTAAACAAGCTTCAAAAGACGTTGTCGGCATTGGAGACTTTTTGCAGTACCAGATCACAGTCACTAACAACAATTCAAGTAATTCAGCTATTGACGTAAATCTTTTAGATTCTCTACCTACTGGCTTTAGATATCAAAAAGACTCTTTGCAATTCGATAGCGTTAAGCAAGCAGATCCTAATATTGCCAATAATGGCACTTCGATTACTATTGCATTGGGCGATATCCCATCGGGTGAGACCGTTACAGTTAAATATGTTGTAGAAGTTTCTTCAGGTACTCCGTTTGGTAATGCTATAAATACTGTATTTGCTACAGATTCTGTTGGGTTCAGATCTAGAGATGCGCAAGCCGTCGTTGATGTACAAGATGATTTGATTTCTTCAAAGAGTTTCTTGATTGGTACCGTCACTGAGGGGACATGTAAAAATGAAAATAAAATTGATTATGGGAGTGCTACTTATCACATGTTGACTGAAAAAGTTGGCGATAAATTACTTAATGAATTAAGCATCTCAAAGTTACCGAACCTAGATTATCCAATTGAGGTTAATTTCAACTTACCAGATGGCCTTAGCTATGTTCCAGATTCCTCAGAATTGAATAACAAGAAAATATCAGAGCCAATTATACAATCAGGTAGCCTTAAATATATTTTAGGAAGTGATACACAGCTAGATTCTATAAGACTCACATTTAGTACTAAAGTGAGCAACGAGAAAACTGGTCAGTACGTTATTGAAGCCTATTTAAAAGTAAGTGAATCAGAAGCTAAATTTGAGAGTCATTACGATATTATTAATACGATATACACATTTAATTCTTCATCAGATAGCGAAAGTAAAAAACTATTTGTTAAAAAATCAAAAGCCAAGGGTAGAGTTAAGTTCGTTGGCATACCAACAATGAAAGGCGTTGAGGGGATACGCTTGGTTTTAGAAGATGGCCGATATGTATTAACAGACCAAAGAGGGATGTACCACTTTGAAGGGCTAGAGCCAGGGACACATGTTATTCAAATTGATCCTAGTAGTATACCTAATCATCTAGAAATACAAGAATGTGTGCAAAATACGCGTACTGCCGGTTCAAAGATGTCACAGTTTGCGGATATCGATGCAGGATTGTTATGGCGTTCAAATTTTTACTTAAAAGAAAAACCACCAGAAAAAGGAAAATTACATACCCAGATTGATAGTGTAGTACTTAATGATCTAGTTAGATATACGATGACGCTACAAGGTATACAACAGCCTTTAGGTAATATTAATGCGAGTGTGATATTGCCTAGTGAGTTTAAATTTATTCAAGATAGTATAAAGGTGAATGGTAAAAGTGGTTATGAAGCGAGAAACTTATTTGGGACATTGAATATAAGTCTTGGAGTGCCACAAACCAGTGATTGGACGTATGTGTTAGAACTGAGTGCAAAAATGCCATCTCTTGCTAATGGTGAATATAAAACAGAGTTTTTGCTAACTTATGACCATGAGGGCAACTTGAACTCACAATCTCCTGTGATCGAGAATACTATAATCATCGATGGTGATGATAAATTTGTCAGAAACACTAACAACAAGAGTGAGCAAGAGTTATTAAATAAACACGAGTTGATTGGTGACTATGTACATCCAAGGGAGAGTTTGCCAGTTGCTGAAGAAGCAGAGTTTACAGTCACATGGTTGAATCAGCAGGATGACTCATTGCAATGGTTATCACCCAGAGATAATTATAATCCTTTTATCAACGCGATACAGATTGAGATTAAGCGTGCTGTAAATACAAAACTAAAATTAGAGCTTAATGGTAAAGAAGTCAGTGCACTTAATTTTGATTCTAGAACGACTAGTTCTGATAAGAAGAAATTAATTGATCGCTGGAAGGGTGTTGATCTTGTAGAGGGTGATAATGTTTTTGTTGCTACCACGTATAGCGAAGATGATATTCAGTTGGAGCAGGTTACTCAAACAATACATTATTCTGGACAGCCTATTAAAGCACAGTTAGTTCCGGAATATTCAAGGTTGATCGCAGATGGTAAGAACCCCATTGTTCTTGCCGTCAAGTTTTTCGACAAATGGGGTTACCCTGCACGCCCAGAAATCATTGGCGAATACGGACTTTCTCAAGGTTATACGTCGCTTCAAGAGACAAGAGAGCTAGACAAACAACCTTTGAATGGCCTTACTTCTAGTAGATTGACATATAAAGTTGAGCAAGATGGTATCGCATTTATCGATATTGAACCTTCAACTTTAGGCGGTAAGCTAACGCTAGATTTTTTATTTATTGACGATCGAGAAGAATCTATAGATGCATGGATTCAAGCTGTCCAAAAAGAATGGATCTTAGTTGGACTTGCAGAGGGGTCTACAGGTTATAACAATGTCTCTGGCAATGCGCGTGCTTTAAGTGATAATAATATTGAAGAAGATTTTTATGAGGATGGTCGCCTAGCCTTTTATGCCAAAGGTCAGGTTAAAGGTGAATGGTTGTTGACACTGGCTTATGACTCTGAACGTGGAGATGACGAGAGAGATGACAGGTTATTCCAAACAATCGCACCAGATGAATATTACACGCTTTATGGAGATGCGACTGAACAACAATTTGATGCCGCAAGCTCTGATAAGCTATATGTAAGACTTGAGAAGAATCAGTTTTATACTTTATTTGGTGATTTTAATACAGACATGGATGTGACAGAACTCTCTAGATATACACGAAGTTTAACGGGCGCTAAAGCAGAATATGAGGGGAATCGATTTGGCTTTAATGCATTTGCGTCTGAAACCGATCAAAGATTTGTGCAAGATGAAATTCAAGGGAATGGTACCTCGGGGCTATATCAGTTATCGAACAATGATATTGTGATTAATAGTGAGCAGGTATCAATTGTGACACGCGATAGATTTCAGCCCAATATAATTATCAGTGATGTGCAACTGACACAATTTGTTGATTACACGATTGATACTAATAATGGCACGATATTCTTTAAACAGCCGATCCCAAGTCGCGACCAAAACTTTAATCCAGTTTTTATTGTTGCAGATTATGAAGTAGAGAACTCTGGAGATAAGGAATTAACTGCCGGAATTCGTGCTGCTTTATATGATAAAGAGCGCGGCATAGAAGTCGGAATCAGTGCTATTACTCAGGGCGATGAAGATGCCGATGGTGATCTTATTGGCGCAGATTTTGAATATAACGTTTCTGAGCAGACTCAAGTACGTTTAGAGGCAGCACGCAGTAGTGTTGATACAGGAGATGGTGATGAAAATAATGATGCGTTATTGGCCGAAGTAGAACACCGCACAGAAAAAATCAATACATTGGTGTATTACCGCAGGCAAGATGAAGGGTTTGGTTTAGATCAACAAAGTCAGAACAATGATGGTGCTGAACGATATGGTGCAGATCTGAGATATCGTGTTAATGAATCAGTAGAAGTCAATGGTCAGGCATTTCGTGATGAGGTTTTATCTGACAATAATAAACGTACGGTTGCAGACGTTGAGCTCAACTATAATAAAAATGGATATGGTCTTGCTGCCGGTTTGGCATATGCAAAAGATGAATTATCACAACAGGAAGATAGAGAATCTGTACTCGTTACCGCAGGAGCTGCAAAGAGGTTAATGGATAATAGACTTAATTTGCGTGCCAATGCCGAGATAGATGTAAACTCAGACAACTCTGTTGATTATCCTACACGTTATATTGCAGGTGCGGATTATAAATTAAATGAAATTTCTGAATTATTTACTGAACATGAGTATACCCAAGGTGAAGATCAGGATACCAATACAACACGGATTGGAACACGTTTAATTCCTTGGAGTCAGGCTGAAATTAATACCAGTGTAGAACAGCAATCAGGTGAGAATGGAAAACGCTTGTTTAGTAATTTGGGTTTGACGCAAGGCTGGCAATACAACGATCATTTGTCATTAGATGTCAGTGTTGACAGATTGGATACATTGAATGATGAGGGTGTAACACCATTTAATGACAACGTTCCATTATCATCAGGAAGTGTGTCAGGTGATTTTACTGCGCTTTCTCTTGGTGCGAATTATGTGCAAACAAATTGGTCGGCAGCGTCTAGGATGGAGTATCGTACCAGTGACACAGATATACAACGCGGTGTCTTGTTTGGTCTCTATAGCGAAGAGTTTACAGGCTTAGGCATGTCGTTTGATACTCAGATATTTGAAACAGATACAAAAGGCGGTGGCAATAATGTTACTGCTGATGCGACATATGCACTTGCGTTTAGACCTGACCATAGTCCATATACGATATTAAATCGTTTAGAATTTTCATTTAGTGAAGATGTAAGTGATTCATTAGATATTCGTTCAAGATCACTAATTAATAATCTTAACTTAAATTATACTGTTGATGATCTGCATCAATTAGGCATACATTGGGGTGCCAAATATGTGCTTGATGATATCGATGGTGATGAGTTTGATGGTTTTACTCAATTACTTGGTTTTAGATATCGTTATGATATTCATCGTCGTGTTGACCTTTCTTTCCAAACCTCTATTTTGAATTCAAGCAACTCTGAGAACTTTAGATATTCATTTGGCCCATCGGTAGGTGTCAATGTTTATCAAAATGTTTGGGTGAGTCTTGGATATAATTTTGATGGGTTTGAGGACGATGACTTCAGTGGTGCCGAATATACAGCTGATGGACCATTTGCAAAATTACGTATTAAATTTGATACCAATACAATGCGTAGTCTTCTGAATAGCTATAAGTAAAATCCAGCAAATATTTCAATGAATTAAATTTATAATCTTAATGAATAAGTTGTAGTTAAAGTCTTATTAATTGGCCTTCTCAGTAGAAATAATTACAGTATGTTGCTCAAGTCCACCTTTCCCTGAAAAGGCTTCCTCAGGCATAGGATTCTGATGAGCAATCTTAAAGTCTTCGCTTCCTACCCATGACTTAAAAGCATCTTCATTTTCCCACTCTGTATAAACTAGATATGGCGCATCATCTGAGCATGGCCGTAAAATTTGCATACGCTTAAAGCCATTTTGTTTATCAATTTGTCCTGCACGCTTCTGAAAGCGTTGTTCAAATTCTTTATGCCAATCAGGATGAACAAATACCCGGTTAGTTACAGCATGCATAGCTTTCTCCTACAAATCGTATACTTATATATTAAGCTTGATTGATCCGTGCCATAATAGTTTTAACTAGAAAATATTTATAACGAGTTGTAGAAATACAGGATTATAAGTAGTGAGTCAATTATTCTTTTTACTTTTTACCAAGCGATTTGCGCCAATGTTTTGCGTGCAATTTCTAGGTGCATTTACTGATAATGTTTTTAAATCAGCACTGCTGATTTTGATCACATATAAGTTTGCAACAGAGCTAGGTATGCAAGCATCTATATTAAACATGGCAGCTGCAGGCTTGTTTATTCTGCCTTTCTTTCTTTTTTCTGCATTTGGTGGTCTTTTAGCTGATAAGTATGAAAAGAATCGCCTAATTCGTTACATCAAAGCATTTGAAATGCTAGTACTTTTAACTGCAGCATATGCATTTATGAAAGATGATGTAGTCCTTTTATTTATGTGCTTAATGTTAACAGGTTTGCAGTCTGCGTTATTTGGTCCTTCTAAATACGGAATTCTTCCAGAATTGCTTAAAGATAAAGAACTGCTATCGGGTAATGCTTTAATTGAAGCGGGTACTTTCTTATCAATATTATTGGGAACTATTGTTGGCGGTTTATTAATCTTAGGTAATGAAGGCTCAAAAAATATAGCAATTGTCCTTCTTGTGTGCGCGGGATTAGGATGGTCAATTAGTTTTTTAATTCCAAAGTTGGTAAGTGCTAATCCCTCTATACACCTAAGTGCCAATGTCTTTAAACAAACTTATGATATTTATAAATTAGGAACTGATCGTTGGGACATTAAACGATTAATTTTCGGCATATCTTGGTTCTGGTTTTTGGGATATGTGATGCAGTCGCAGATTAATCCTCTTATTGCTGATGTATATCATGGCAACGAGGATGTGGCAGTTTTTGCATTGGTGATGTTTACTATAGGTATAGGCATCGGTTCGCTATTGTGTAGCCGAATTTTAAAAGGTGATATCAGTGCTAGGTATGTACCATTGGCAGCGATACTGATGTCAATATTTAGTCTCGATTTGTATTTGGCAAGTGAGCAAATATCACAGCATTCTAGTCCTAATGCTCATTACACTTTAAATGAATTCATAAAACATCCACAACATTGGCGTGCATTCATTGACATGTTGGTGTTGGCGGTATCGGCGGGATTTTATATCGTTCCTCTATATACGCTTTTACAAAAACGAGTCGAAAACAAACGTCGCTCAAGGACTGTCGCTGCGAATAACATTTCAAATGCCTTGTTTATGGTGATGGCTTCTATTCTTGTTATCTTAGTTTTGAAACAAGGATTTACTATCCCAGATTTATTTTGGATGTTGGCAATACTTAATTTTTTGGTAGCGTTATTCATTATGAAAATTATTCCTAGTGATTCAATGAAAACTTTTGGACGAATACTATTTAAACTTTTATATAGGGTAGATGTTCGGGGATTAGAGAATTATCCCAATGATAAAGGTCATTATGTGATTGTCTCTAATCATACTTCTTTTTTAGATGGACCTTTGTTGATGAGCTATTTGCCTGATATGCCTGTGTTTGCGATTAACACAGATGTTAATAAAAGATGGTGGGTTAAAATATTCACTCAATTTTTTGAGATGTTCCCTTTGGATTCTTCCCAGCCAATGGCAATCAAAAGCTTAATTAAGATGCTTCGCGATGGTAGGAGAGTTGTTATTTTTCCAGAAGGTCGCATCACTAATACGGGTAGTCTAATGAAGATTTACGAAGGCCCAGGAAAAATAGCCGAATTAGGTAGAGCAAAATTTATCCCTGTAAGAATCGATGGTGCTCATCTCACGGGATTTGGAAGACTCAAAGGTCTGGTTAAGCAAAGAGTACTCCCAAAGATCACTATAACAATCTGTCCGCCAGCAGAAATTAATATCTCCCGGGATTTACATGGCGAGGCAAAGAAGCGTGCATTACGCAGAGTCGTTTATGATGTGATGACTGATTGTATATATCAGACAACAAATACTGATACCACTTTATTTCGTGTACTAACAGACTCTATTAAGTTAAAGGGTGGAAATTTTGAAATATTAGATGATATTCAGCGTAACCCTATTACATTGAATAAGCTGCTTTTGGGATCTATTGTATTAGGTAGAAGCTTGAGTCGATATGCAGAATCTGGTGAAAATACAGGGGTCTTATTGCCCAATGCAATTCCGACAGCTGTCACTTTTTATGCGCTACAAAATATTGGTGCTGTGCCAGCAATGCTTAATTTTACTGCAGGTAAAGATAGTGTTTTATCGGCGATAGAAACAGCAGAAATAAAAACCGTATTAACCTCGCGCAAGTTTATTGAATTGGCACAGCTTGAAGTCTTAGAAGAAAGTCTCAAGCAAAAAGTCAATTTAGTTTATCTTGAGGATGTAAAACAGAGTATTGGTCTTGTAGATAAACTTGTCGGCTTATTTAAAGCTAAAACTAAATGGGGGATATTTACTAAGCAACGCAGACCGGAAGATGCAGCAGTTGTATTATTTACTTCAGGCTCAGAGGGCACTCCCAAAGGTGTAGTATTAAGTCATAAAAATTTGTTATCGAATCAAGCACAAGTCAGGGCATGCTTAGACTTTTCATCTAGGGATCGTTTTTTTAATGCTTTGCCCGTATTTCATTCATTTGGTCTTGGAGTAGGGCTAGTGTTGCCTATCTCATGTGGAATTAGAACATTTTTATATCCTTCACCACTGCATTATAAAATAGTGCCGGAGCTAGTCTATGACACTCAAACGACGGTGATATTTGGTACGGATACCTTTCTTAGCGGTTACGCTAAACATGGTGATAACGAAGACTTTCAATTTACCCGTTATGTGATTGCAGGTGCTGAAAAGTTAAAGCAATCGACTCGAGAAAAGTGGATGGCAAAATTTGGCGTACGAATATTTGAGGGCTACGGCGTCACCGAAACCTCACCTGCGCTTAGCATTAATAACTACAGCCATTATAAAGAGGGATCAGTTGGGCGCTTATTTCCTGGTATCAATGCAAAGTTAGAAAGTGTACCGGGTATTGATCATGGAGGGCGACTGTTTGTGAATGGCTGCAATATCATGTTGGGTTACCTAAAGGCGGATAAACCAGGAATTCTTCAGCCCCCTAGTGAAGGTTGGCATGATACGGGTGACATTGTCGATATTGATAATGAGGGCTTTCTTACTATACTGGGCCGAGCTAAACGATTTGCGAAAATTGGCGGTGAGATGATTTCTTTAACGCAAGTTGAAGGCTGGATTGGTGCTTTGTGGCCGCATGAACAGCACTGTGTATGTGCAGTGTCAGATGAGCGAAAAGGTGAAAAATTAATATTGGTCACGACCCAACAGTATGCTGATAGGAAGTCTATACAAGAATATTTTTCACAACGCGGTGGCAGTGAATTGATGGTGCCAAGAGAGATTTTAGTGTTAAAAGAAATTCCCGTGCTGGGCACAGGTAAGTTAAACTATCCAGCAATTCAAAATTTAGCAGATGAAAACTATGCGAGCTAAGAAGATGAAAATAATTGTATCAATCTTAATTGTATTATTAGCTAACTTTAGCCTATCCGGCTGCATGAATAGTAAAGCTAAAGAAGTCGATGAATTCAATACACATGCTAAGTCATATGGAAAATTAATTCGTTGGAGAGCGTTTGATGATGCCACCGAGTATAATCGTCCAAGAGAAATAGACTTGCCTGAGCCTGATATGAAATTTCTTTCTGAAATCAAAGTGACCAAGTATGAAATTGATTCTTTAGTCCTTTCAGAAGAGGGTGATGAGGCTGTCGTCGTTGCTGAGATTACTTATTATCACGAACGCATCAATGATGTAAAAACTTTAAAAGATCAGCAATTATGGTGGCAGGACGAGGAGACAGGACGATGGTATGTCGATGGCGGCCTACCAAATTTTGAACCTTAACTTATCCTAAGCTTTAGTACGCTTATTTTTCCAACGTCTGTGAGTCCATAACCATGCTGCAGGATTCTCAATAATAAGTTCTTCCATGCACATCGCAAACTTGCGAGTCAATACTTCAGGTTCTAGTTCTTTTGGGTTCATGCTAATAAGATGAGCAGTAGCAGAATACTTTCCTCGTTTAGTGTTTTTGATAGCGACAAAATATACCGGCATATTTGAAATTTTTGCCATACGTTCAGGGCCGAGAAAAAATCGTGTTTTTTGGCTGAGAAAATCAATTTCGACTGCTTGATCTCGTGAGCGTGGTTCTAAATCCGCCAGAATAGCAATGCATCGAGTCACATTTTTACGCAGGATAATATCTTTGGCTAATGTTTTATAGGGAATTGGTGTTGCTTGGTAGCGTGAACGAATCGCAAAAATAAATCTATCTATTGCTTTGTTATGACTTGGTTTGTAGACTGGGTCAATGGGGATTCCAAGGTAAACAGAAGCTGCGTGGCCAATCCATTCAATAGGTCCTGTATGACCTGTTAGAAATATTAGTTTCTGGTTATTATCAATTGCTTTTTTAATTTCTGAAAAATTTTCAAATGTAACTCTGGAAGCTAGATCTTCTTGGGTTTGGCTATATTCTTTACATATCTCTAGAAACGTATCAGTAAGATAGCGGTATGCATTTCTTTGAATTTCTAATATTTCAGACTTAGATTTATTAGGAAAAGAACGACTGATGTTTTGATAGCTGATGGTTCTTCGGTAACGCACTATATGAAATAAAATAAACGCTGCAATGTCAGAAATACTATAAATAACAGAAGGTGCAAGCTTAGATATAACTTTTAAAAAGAGCATATTTACGGACAAAATTTTTGCCAGCTGACGTTTTTATCCCCGAATGCAAGGAATGATGGATTTAGCAGCGATTCTTTATTATAAATCAGTGGCTGCATATTAGTGTCTGTCAGGAAGCCTTCGGCTTCTTCAAGAATGCATTGTGCAGCTGCAGTATCCCATTCCCAGGTCGGGCCAAAGCGCGGATAAATATCTGCGCTGCCTTCCGCTATTAAACAGGATTTGATAGAACTTCCTCGGCTGACAAAGTCATAGTTAGGAATATGGCTAATAAAATGCTTAGTCGATTTACCATGACCATCACGATTACCACAGATGCGGACCATTTCTCCTATTTGATTTTTCACGCTGATGGCTTTAATTTGCGCAGATTGTTTTTGTGTAAATGCACCAGAATTTCTTGAAGCAAAATAGAGTTCATCAGCAATAGGTAAATATATACTGCCAATCACTGGCTTTTGTAAGTAGATCAGTGAAATATTGACAGTGAAATCCGGCTTATTTTTTATGAACTGTCGTGTTCCATCGAGCGGGTCAACTAACCAAAGTAGTTGCCAGTCTTTCCGAAATTCGTAAGGAGTCATCGTTGATTCCTCTGTTAATCTCGGTATTTCAGGCGTGAGAGACTCCAATTTGCGCTCAATAAATTCATTTGCAGCTAAATCTGCTGAAGTTACAGGTGAGCGATCTCCCTTTATAGTGATTTCAAAATCTGAATTAAAATATCGTCGTATAATAGTGCCTGCTCCACGAGCAATTTCGTTTACATCATGGACTAGTTTTTTTAACTCGTCATCGCTATACATAACAATAGTTTAATTGGACTCAATACAGAACGCGAAGAAAGTTTAATGGCAAATAAAATGAATGATCTGGATTGGGCACGGATCGAAACGGTATTTTTAGATATGGATGGCACCTTAATGGATTTGGCCTTCGACAATTATTTTTGGCATGAATATGTGCCATTAATATACAGTAAATCCCGTGAAATTAATTTTCTACAAGCCAAATCCGAATTATTGGCTAAATACAAAAGTAAAAGAGGCAGTTTAAATTGGTATTGCACGGATTATTGGTCGGAACAGCTTGATTTAAACATTGTGGAATTAAAGCGGGATATTGTAGATCGAATCGTTCTATTTCCACTAGTCACCGAGTTTTTACGATGGTTAAGAAATAATAATAAACGCTCTGTGCTGCTTACTAATGCGCATTTAGATAGTGTGAAGATTAAAATGGATAAAACAGGGATAGAAAATTTATTCGATAGAATTATATCTTCACATACATATGGGCATGCTAAGGAAGCTGATGATTTTTGGCCGATATTGTCTGAAGATGAAAATCATTCCCCAGAAAGTTCCTTATTAATCGACGATAATATTGCTGTATTACAAGCCGCGGACCGTCATGGTATCGAATATTTACTCTCAGTAGGTCGACCGGATAAGAGTCTACCAGAGCAAGATACTCAACATTTCGTGGGAATTAATGGTTTCGATGAGATTGTAGATAAAAATGAGTTAATGAATAAAATTAATTAACGCCTGAGTTTTTACCCACGTTTCCAGTGCTTAAATCGTTTTTTGCAGTAGTTCAGTAGTTCTTCGTAGTTTCTAAAATACAACTCGAAGCCTTCTTCTGAAGGTGAATCAAACTCGCAATAATCATTGGTATGGTCACGACAGATCTGTGGTCGTGCCTCATATATGCCACACATGCCATCTGGTTGAACATGGGCACATTTCCCAGTCACTAGCATGCACCAGCCCTCATCATCTTGATAAATCTCAATGTTTTCATGCGAGACTTGCCAGAGTAAGTATTCAAAATCCTCTTTGCTTCTGGGAGTATCAATTGGATGTGTCACATAAGTGCAACAAATAGTATTAGTACAAAAGCCACATTTATTTTCCGGAGTGATCTCAATACTCGGGTCTAAGGTGACTTTGATGTCTTCGAGTCTCAACATTTCCGTTCTCTGCTTAAGTCTTATATCTAGGAAATTTTATAAAGCTTTTAATGTGCCCATGCAAGTGTTGTATTTATGATCCTGAACGGTCCCATGCGTAAGCGCAATCTAATTCTGAACGCACCGATAATAATCCTGTTTCACTTTCTAGCATTGTTTCAATAGGGGTTTGATTCTTGAATCTTCTATGAGGGGTACGTAACCAGCGTGAGGCCATATGCATATTTCGTGGGTAGGTTGTTCTTAGTGCATCAGCAATACCAGCTATATGCTCTATTCTGATCATGGTCGCTTTGTTAGCTGGAAAAGCATCGCCATTTCTGAACTTTTCTAAATGTCTTGTTCGTACACTTGAGGGCAATGCAAGTAAGGTAATAATTTGTCTAGGTTCTAATCCCCAATCATCCATCAACTGCATGGTCATTTTAGTAATGACGACCTCATTAGTCTCGTTAGACATAGTTTATGTGTCTGAAGTGGGTGGCTTATTTTTGAGTGAGTCAATTGAGATCACTGATGACGTCTTGGGTTGATCTGGGTAACGTGGTCGCTCTTTAATTTCAATCCCTGCATCTTCAGCAAGTTCACGTTCACGTGCTGAAATTAGCTCAAAAGCCATACGGATATCATTACGTGTATTTTCGCTCAGAACATGTCTCATACCGGGCTTTGGAGTACTTTCGCGTACAATTGATGCGAGTAGTTTACGCATCACAAGTAAGGTGCGTTGTTCTTTGCTTGCTTGTGTATCGGACGACATAAATTTGTCAGATTGGTCTGTATTCGTAGTAATATCTCGCATGAGCATAACATGCTCACAATTGAGGCGATATAACCCATTAGAACCCAATGGAAGAGTTTACATGACGGAACATATTCTTAAGTATCATCCTGGCCAAATTATTGATCATAAAAAATTTGGTTATCGTGGTGTTATATACGATGCAGATGCACAGTTTAATGGTAGTGATGCCTGGTATGAGCAAGTTGCTAAATCACGTCCTCCGAAAAGAGCTCCTTGGTATCACATATTGGTTGATGGTTCAGATCAGACTACTTATGTTGCAGAGCGCCATTTAGAGTCATCAAAAAACACATCAATGATCCAACATCCATTAGTTGAAGTTTTCTTTACTGATTATGATGATGGCCGTTACATTCTCGCAATGAAGCAATAGTATGTTTACAAAAATTCAGCAATGGCTAGAATCAAGCCTAAATATTGAGCAATCAGAAGAATCCGAGCATACGACACAGTTGGCGGCTGCAATGTTGTTATTGGAAGTAAGTTTTGCCGACTACGATATATCTCAGGCTGAGCAGCAAACCATAATTGGGATATTAGTCGAGCAATTCTCTCTGTCTGAACAAGAAGCAAAAAGTGTTTTGCAACATGGGATGGAAAAGCGTGAAGACTACACTTCAGCACATCCGTTTATTTGTTTGTTAAATGAAGAGTTAAAGCCCGACGAGAAATTAAATTTATTGGCCGGATTATGGAGAGTAGCTTTTACCGATAAAGTTTTAGATAAATATGAAGAGCAGCGGATACGAAAGATTGCTGATTGGCTATATTTGTCACACTCCGAGTTTATTCGTGTGAAGTATAAAATTATGGATGAGTTAGGTCTGTCACAAGACTAAAATCTGAAAATATTCGATATTTCAGTAAGTTAATAGCCATTCAAGCATAATATTTCGAGGCTTGCTTAATACAAGCCTCGAGACATATATGTGTTTAGACCATGTCCTTTAAGCCTTTAAGAGGCAAGACTTTTACAACTTTGCGTGCAGGTTTTGCTTTGAAAATAGTCTCTTCGCCAGTAAATGGATTGATACCTTTACGTGCTTTTGTCGCCGGCTTTTTAACAACCTTCATTTTGCAAAGTCCAACCAGATTAAATAATCCAGAACCTCTTGGTTTCATCTCTTTAGCAATGATTCCTTCTAAAGAAGTGAAAACCGAAGCAACATCTTTGCGAGTCAATCCAGTATCTTGAGCAATAGAATTTAGGATCTCAGATTTAGTAGGTGGTTTTTTTGCGGCTGCAGCTTTTTTCTTTACGGCCATGAATTTTTCCTCAAAGTAGGTTGGTAAGTAAATTAGTTTTAAGACGTTTGTTTCATGTTCACTAAGAGCAAATCTCAATCACAAGGGTCAGTTAATAGTGCTGAAACTTTATTATTATTTAAGTGCGTGTGATTGTACACAAGGATTTAGTGAATGCCAATTTATCCTTGTATTTAAGTATATTCTAAACAAGTAGTGATTTATTTGTAAAGCATTTAAAGAATTTAGAAAATCAAAAAAAGAATAAGAAAAAATCGTTAATATAAAAATATCAGCGTTCTTAATGAATTGCATTAAGAGAGTGTTGCAATGTCTTTAATCAAAAAGAGCGCAGTGCAATTAAAATCGAATATAAAACAAGAATAATGGCTAATGCTGACAGATCAAATGCGCCTACAGGCGGGATGATGCGCCGAGCTGGTCGCAAAAGAGGCTCCGTAATCGAGGTTAAAATCATGAATAAAGGATTCTGATACATTTGTGGGCTAGGGAACCAGCTAAGAATGGCTCGGAATAATACTGCGTAAAGAAATATTGTCACGAGGATGATTAATACTTGTAAAATCGCAGAGATAATCAACACATCAGGGCTGACTTTTATGCTTTTGATGGAAAGTAAAATAAACAGTTCTAAGATTTTTAATAAGAATGCGAGAGTCCAACTAGCGGTATCTATTTTTCCTATACTAGGCAAGATTTTACGTAAAGGTATTAAGGTTGGATTAGTTATTGTGACGATAAACTGAGATATGGGGTTATAAAAGTCTGCACGTGTTGCAGCGAGTATAATGCGTATCAATACGGCACCGATATAAAGCGAAAATAGTGTGCTAATCAAAAAAGTGAATATATTGCTGGCAGCGTCCATAACTATTTAGCAAATGACTTACTAATCTCAGCTGCTCTATTAGAGGCTGCTTGAAGCGCATTCACGATAATTTCCTTAAAATTATTTTTTTCAAATACATCTAACGCGTGTTCAGTGGTACCTCCCTTGGAGGTGACATTTGCACGTAAAGCTTCGAATGATTCATTAGATTCAGATGCTAGTTGAGCAGCTCCAAGCATTGTTTGAAGAGCTAATTGGTAACAATCATCTTTATTTAAGCCGAGGGTTTGTCCTGCTTCTTGTAAGCTTTCCATTAAATAGAATAAGTAGGCAGGACCACTCCCGGATAAAGCGGTGATAGCATCAAGTTTTATTTCTTCGTCAACCCAAATAGTCTTGCCAACTGCTTGCAGGATTGTCTCTGCTAATGCTTGATTTTCTAATGATGTTTTGTCCGACGTGTACAGCCCTGTCATTCCCAAACCAATTCCTGCTGGTGTATTAGGCATACAACGCACGATCTCAGTGTCTTCACCAAGCAATTTTTTTAATGCTGATATAGGTGCGCCGGCAGCAATTGAAATGAATAGTGTATCTAGACCTAAGCCAGATTCTACTAAATCGTTGCAAATTTCAGGCAGATCATGTGGTTTAACTGCCAGTATCACGATATCTGGTTTAACTGCCAATTGTTGAGGTGTATTAACAATCATCGATTCAGAGAACTGTTCTGCTAATATTACATGTTTCGAATTGTTCAATTCACAAAACATTATTTGAGAAGACGTCCAGTCATTATTGACTAAACCTATTGCAAGGCTACAGCCCATGTTCCCAGCGCCCATTATTAAAATTGTCTTTTCACTCATATTATTTAGTATTTATTTCGATGCGCGAGGTCCAAAAATGACGGTACCTAGACGTACCATAGTTGAGCCACAGACAATAGCCGCTTCATAATCATTACTCATGCCCATCGAGAGTGTATCCACATCGTAGCCTTGTTCTTTTAAATCTGCTAGTAAATCCTGCATTTTATTAAAAGTCTTGCATTGTTCTGAGTAATTGTCTTTGACACTAGGAATAGCCATCAAACCGCGCAAGGTCAAGTTGGGGAGTTGATCGATATGCCCAGCTAGTGCGTGTAACTCATGCGGGGTTATTCCAGATTTTGATGTTTCATTATCAATGTTGATTTGTATGCAAACATTTAAGGCTGGTAAATTTTGTGGGCGTTGCTCACTTAAGCGCGTTGCAATAATGTCTCGCTCGATAGTGTGCACCCAATGAAAATGTTGCGAAATTGCCTTAGTTTTATTCTTTTGAATAGGACCAATAAAATGCCATGTAATATTTTGATCCGTTAACTCTGATATTTTATCGATGGCTTCTTGAACATAATTCTCTCCAAAATCAACTTGACCAGATCCCGCAAGCATCCGAATTTCGCTAGCGCTTCGAGTTTTGCTAACGGCAATTAAACGGACCTTATTAGGGGCATAATTGTGATCAAGTTCAAGCTTTTTGATCTTATCTAAAATCGTCAATAAATTTTGTTGGGTGTCTACTAATGTCACTGTTTTGAGGTGATTTTTTTAAAATACGATGAATTCGTCAAAAATGAGCATTTGTGCGTTCTGGCGGTTGTCTGTTTATCGTTACAATGAGTGGGCTTATCGCATATTACTCCTAAGTCTGTGCGCTTCGAACTCAGGACAATATATAGTAAGACAAAGATTTAACTTACGGTAGAGAACATAATGGATTCCTAGATAGGAGTAGCGTAGTTCTCAATCGATATACATCGGATTGTATAGCCTAATTTGAAAGGAGTCTAAGTGGATATTTCACAGCTACTGGCATTCTCAGTTAAGAATGGTGCATCTGATTTGCACCTTTCAGCAGGTGTTCCTCCCATGATTCGTGTTGACGGGGATGTGCGCCGAATCAATGTTCCTGTGATGGAACATAAGCAAGTGCATTCTATGGTGTATGACATCATGAATGACAAGCAACGTAAAGATTATGAAGAATTTCTTGAGACAGATTTTTCCTTTGAAATTCCTGGACTAGCAAGATTTCGTGTTAACGCTTTTAACCAAAGTCGTGGAGCTGGTGCGGTATTCAGAACTATTCCAACGAATATTCTCACGCTAGAAGAACTCGACTGCCCAAGAATATTCAGTGAGATTTCTACTTATCCACGTGGCATCGTATTAGTAACCGGGCCTACTGGATCGGGAAAGTCTACTACATTGGCTGCAATGATCGATCATAAGAATGAAAATGAATATGGTCATATCCTGACAATTGAAGATCCAATTGAATTTATTCACGAGAGTAAAAAAAGCTTAATTAACCAACGTGAAGTACATCGAGACACTTTGGGATTTAATGAAGCATTGCGCTCTGCCTTACGTGAGGACCCAGATACTATTCTCGTTGGTGAATTACGTGATTTGGAAACCATTCGTTTGGCGTTGACCGCGGCTGAGACAGGCCACTTAGTATTTGGAACATTACACACGAGCTCAGCTGCAAAAACGATCGATCGTATTGTCGATGTTTTTCCCGCAACAGAAAAGGCAATGGTGCGTTCTATGTTATCGGAATCATTACGTGCTGTCATTTCGCAAACCTTATGTCGCAAGATAGGTGGTGGAAGAATCGCAGCTCATGAAATCATGTTAGGAACACCTGCAATTCGTAACTTGATTCGTGAAGATAAAGTGGCACAAATGTATTCTGCGATCCAAACCAGCCAAAATGTTGGCATGCAGACATTAGATCAATGTTTAGCTGACATTCATGGAAAAGGCCTGATTGGTAAAGAAGAAGCACGACGCAAGGCCGCGAATAAAGATGATTTCTAATTAAGGATTACCAAAAAAGGATGATTAGGCAATATGGATAGAGATAAAGCCATAGCATTTATGCATGACCTATTGCGTAACATGCTGCAAAAAGAAGGTTCGGATTTATTCGTCACTGTAGGAGCACCACCTTCGATGAAAGTCGATGGCAAATTAGTACCGATTACTAATCAGCCACTCACTGCAGCTCATACACAGGTAATTGTCCGATCAATCATGAATGATCGTCAGATCAGGGAATATGAAGAAACGCAGGAATGTAATTTTGCTATAAGCCTGCCTAATATCTCACGCTTCCGTGTGAATGCATTCATGCAAAGAAATACATCTGGCATGGTGTTGCGTATTATTAATTCTGAGATCCCAGTGATTGATGATCTGCGCTTGCCAAATGTTATTAAAGAAATATCAATGGCAAAGCGTGGCTTAGTTATTTTTGTAGGTGGAACGGGCTGTGGTAAGTCAACTTCGCTAGCCTCTATGATTGGTTATCGAAATGAAAACAGTCAAGGCCACATTATTACTATCGAAGATCCTATCGAATTTGTGCATAAACATCGCAATTGTATTGTGACGCAGCGTGAAGTGGGCGTTGATACCGAAAATTATGAAATCGCACTGAAAAACACATTAAGACAAGCGCCTGACGTAATTCTGATTGGTGAGATTCGAGATCGTGAAACAATGGAATACGCGGTTGCATTTGCGGAAACCGGGCACTTATGTCTTGCAACATTACACGCTAATAGTACCAACCAAGCATTGGATAGAATTATTAACTTCTTCCCTGAAGAAAGACGCGATCAACTCTTAATGGATCTCTCGTTGAATCTTAAATCGATCATCTCTCAGAGACTATTGCCAATCAAAGGCAAGGAGGGTCGTGTGCCAGCAATTGAAGTCATGATTAATTCACCTCTAATGGCAGATCTAATTTTTAAAGGCGATGTCCCTAAGATGAAAGAATTAATATCAAAATCAAGAGAATTAGGCATGCAAACATTCGATCAGCACTTATTTGAATTAATAGATGAAGGCATGATCAGCGTTGAAGATGGTTTGCGTAATGCTGATTCAGTAAATGATTTACGACTACGATTGAAGTTGGAAAGTAAGTCATCTCAAGATAAGGATTTGCTCCAGGGCACTGAAGACTTTATGGTCGAAGAGGATGACAACGGATCTAATGTTATAGGGACAATGGCTCAAAGCAGGTAAATCATAAAATGAAGATTACTCCATATCTAAATCTAATGGCCGAGAAATCTGCCTCAGATCTTTTCTTTACAACCGGTGCTTTCGTCAGTATGAAGGTTGACGGTAATACTCAACATATAACTAAATCTGAATTAAAGCCTGGTACTGTCAAGCAGCTCGCTTTTGAAATTATGAGTGAGCAACAGATTAAAGAGTTTGAACTCACTAAAGAAATGAACCTTGGTCTATCAGTACCTGGTGGTGGACGTTACCGCGTAAATATCTATTATCAGCGTGGTGAAGTATCGATGGTGATTCGTTATATAAAATGCGATATCCCTGCACTTGACAAATTAGGGCTGCCAGAGGTTCTACGCGAGCTAGTCATGCGAAAGAATGGTCTGATCTTGATGGTTGGATCCACTGGCTCTGGTAAATCTACTTCGTTGGCTTCAATGATTGAGTATCGAAATCAACAAGAATCTGGGCACATCCTGACAATTGAAGATCCAATTGAATATGTTTTTACGCATAAAAAATCAATTATAGGACAGCGTGAGGTTGGACTAGATACACTCTCCTACGACAATGCGCTAAGAGAAGCCATGCGTGAGGCCCCTGATGTGATTATGATCGGTGAGATTCGAGACAAGCTTACAATGGAAGCTGCAATGTCATATGCGGATACTGGTCACTTGTGTTTGTCTACACTGCATGCGGTGAATGCTAACCAAGCGCTTGATCGCATGTTGAATTTATTTCCATCAGATTCTAAAAATCAGGTTTTGATGGATTTATCTCTTAACCTTGCAGCAATTATTTCACAGCGTTTAGTTCCTGCATCTGATGGTGGACGCATTCCAGCCGTTGAAGTATTACTTAATACGCCTTATATCTCAGAATTAGTTCGCAAAGGTGAGTTTGGAAGTATTAAAGAGGTGATGGAAAAAGGTGCGGCAGTAGGTATGCAAACTTTTGATCAAAGTCTGCATGATTTATATAAGAATGAAAAAATTACAGTAGAAGATGCACTTAACTTTGCGGATTCACGTAGTAATCTTGAATGGCAATTAAATTTTGGTGGCCAAGTTAAAAGCGTGGGTGAACAGAATAAAGATACAACTAGCGTCATCGATACGATGACTGAAGAGGCGCCTCCTACATTGAGAAATTCTGTCAGTGGAAATCACGATCGGGCTCTAGAAAAAACTTCAAATGGGTTAAGTGAAGGTGAGGAGCTAAAGGCATTTGAAGACTCTCAAATCGATCCAGGAATTGATATGGGTAGTATTTTAGAGAGCGAAGAAGATGAGTTTTTTGATAATGCTAAATCTATGTTCGCCGAAAAGTAAGTTCTTTATCAATATACCTGATTTGCACTAAACACTGGTCCATCGACACATACACGTTTCATAGCTTCTTTCCCCGACTCATCAGTAATTTTCACTGTACAGCCTGCACAGCCCCCTACAGCACATGCCATGTGCTCTTCGAGTGAAAGTTGGCAAGGAATTTCATATTGCTGACTCAGTTTTGCAACTGCTGATAGCATTGCGGTAGGCCCACATGCAAAAATTTCTACTTCTTCTTTTTCCTCAGAAGATAATGTTTGTAGCCAGATATCGGCTAGTTCATGAATATAACCATTAAAACAGCCTGAAAAACCTTGTTTGCTCGTTAAGCGTGAAGGAATAGATAAGTCCTCCAGCAAGGTCATGGCCGCAATAGAGTCTGCTGGCAATCCATCAATGAGGATTTTTGAAGGTTCAACTTTGAAGGGAAAGGGGATTTCTGAGCCCATAATGACGAATGGTTTGGTCTTATTTTTTTTAAGCTCTTCGGCGAAAAATAAAATAGGTGGAATGCCGACACCGCCACCTAATAAAAGTGGACGCTTAGCAATTGATGAGAGTGCAAATGCATTCCCAATGGGTCCTAGACAGTGTAGCGTGTCATCAACTTTTGCTTGCTTTAGATCTTCTGTGCCTCTACCCACGACTTTGTATAAGATTTCTATCCATCCTTGTTCTCTTGAGGCCCGTAATACAGAGAATGGACGCTTCAAATCAAAAGGACTTTTGCTACAACTTAAATGAATGAAATTACCGGGCAAGATTGATTGTGCACATTTTGGTGCTTCAAGTCGAATTAGGTATTGTTCGGCAGGCAATGACTGATGTAGCAGGACCTTTGCATGTTCGGCATGTATTGTCGCAGTTGTCATATTTATGTTTGGTAGACAATTTTTCCATTTACCAAGGTATGAGTTACTTTACCTTTAAATGTCTGATTCAAGAAAGGTGTATTTTTGCCATGGCTCACGATATTTGCATGTGTGAGTTCCCATTCCAAGTCTGGATTAAAAATACAAATGTCTGCAGGCATGCCAGCAGCTAGACTACCGGCATTAATATTCAATAATTGTGCTGGCTTGTACGTGAGTAATGATATCGCCATTGAAAGTGTAATCACTTCATCATGGACTAAACGTAATACCAGAGGAAGCAGGGTTTCTAGAGATGAGATACCGGGCTCGGTGGAGGGGAAAGGTGCTAGTTTAGAATCTGCATCATGAGGTTGATGGTCTGAACAAATGCTAGAGATTAATTCATTGCTTAGACGTTTGCGCAAACCGATGACATCAACTTGGCTTCGAAAAGGTGGGATCACGTGATAGTTGCTATCGAAGCTTTTGATATCCTGATCACTAAAAAATAATTGATGAGCACACATATCAGCACTAATCGGTGCACCATCAAATTTTGCACGTTCAAGTAACTGTAGCGAGCGTTGAGTAGATATACGACAAAAATGCACACGTACATTTGTTTGTTCGATTAATGCGAGTATTGCACCTACCGCAGCTGTTTCGGCGGCATTGGGAATGCCTGTTAGCCCCATTCGAGTCGCTGTCATGCCTTCGTGTATACAACCTTGTCCTGATAAAGCATGGTCGATGGGGTGAATGAATAGTGTTAATTCTTGTCCCGAGGCGTATTCCATTGCACGACGCAGCACTAAGTTGTTTGCGAGCGGTTGATGACAATTGCTCACTCCGACTACGCCCGCTTCTTTGAGTGCCGCCATTTCAGTTAATATATTGCCGCTTAAATTTTGAGTTAAGGCACCAATGACATAAACATGACAATGATTTGCAGAATTATTTTTTTGTAATATAAGTTCAACTTCAGCAGGTGTATTTACGACTGGGTTCGTATCAGGCTGACATACAACACTTGTAATACCTGCGCTCACCGCGGCGCGTGTTTCACTTTCAATCGTGGCTTTGTGTTCTTGTCCTGGTTCACGCAAACGTGTCGCAATATCAACAATACCTGGAATGAGATAATGAGCTTGAGCATCAATCGTGTGATCAGCATTCCAACCTTCCGGGGGATCTTTAATGGCTGCAATGTTGTGATCTTGAATATAGAGATTGCATATTTCGTTTATCCCAATGCTAGGATCGATAATATGTGCATCCTTGATTTCAATCTTCATTATTCACTACCTGCTAAGATCGACATAATAGCCATGCGTACTGCAATACCATATGAAACTTGATCGAGAATCACAGATTGAGGACCATCAGCGACATCGGAGCTGATTTCTACGCTACGATTAATTGGCCCAGGATGCATTACAGTCGCATCGTTGGCGGCGAGCGCTAGGCGTTCCTGAGTTAAACCAAATAGTTTGAAGTATTCATGTTCGCTGGGAAGTAAACCACCTTGCATGCGCTCTTTTTGAAGACGTAGCATCATGATGACATCGACATCTTTTAGTCCATTCTCCATATTATGAAAAGCTTGTACGCCCAGCGTGTCTACACGTGCTGGAAGTAGAGTGCGTGGTCCAATGACTCTAACCTCTTTTGCGCCTAAAGTTTTCAGTGCATGAATTTGAGATCGAGCAACTCTCGAATGAAGGATATCTCCTACAATCGCAATTTTAAGCGTTTCAAAGTCCTGTTTAATTTTTCGAATGGTAAACATATCCAGCATCGCTTGAGTTGGATGGGCATGACGCCCATCGCCCGCATTTATTACGCTGATGCCAGGAGATATGTGTTTTGAAATAAACTCAGCAGCTCCACTATCTTGATGTCTGATAATAAACATATCAACATTCATTGCTTCAAGATTTCGCAAAGTATCGAGTAGGCTTTCACCTTTAACCGTTGCTGAAGCGCCGATATTGATATTTAATACATCGGCCGATAATCGCTTAGCCGCGAGTTCAAAGGTAGTACGAGTTCGGGTGCTGGCTTCAAAGAATAAGTTAACGATCGTTTTGCCACGAAGTAATGGGACCTTCTTAACGGTGCGCTCGTCAACGTTGGTGAATGACTCTGCAGTATCAAGAATAGCAATCAACTGATCTTTGGATAAGGATTCAGTTGTTAAAAAATGTTGCATTCTTCGTCAGCTAAGTAGTGATTAGTTCTAGTGCTAGGGGATCTGGCCCAGTTAGTTTTACATGTTGATTAGGGGCTAGGTCAACTACTTGTCCAGCAGCTTGCGCGGCGATGGGTAATTCTCGCTCACCACGGTCAATCAGTACTGCAAGATGAACGCTTGCTGGTCGACCATAATCGAAAAGTTCGTTTAAAGCAGCACGAATGGTACGACCTGTATGTAAGACATCATCCACTAGAATGATATGTTGATCTGTAATGTCTAAGGGAAGTTTGGAAGGTTTAACCTGTGGGTTTAAGCCTAGACGACTAAAATCATCACGGTAAAAAGAAATATCAAGCTCGCCCATTTCACAATTTATATCAAGTGCGTGATGTAGGTGATCCGCAACCCAAATTCCACCGGTGTGAATACCGACAATTAGTGGCTGGTCAACTTCGATATTTTTCAGAAGATCTCTAGTCTGAGAGGTGAGTTGATCTAGCAACTCCGAAACATTCGTATTCATATTATGAAGATTATCATCTTAATTGTCTGATCAGAATAATAATTATTAGATATGTCCGTCATCTATTTAGATTTACGGTATATTCGAATTCATCCATGATTCCAGTAATACTGCGGCCGAAATTTTATCGATGTCTTGTTTATTGATTTTACCTTTAGATACCTGACGTTTAGATTTCAAATAACGATAGGCTGCATCAGAGCTGAGTGTTTCATCATGAGTCACAACCGGTAAATTAAATTTACTTGTTAGCTGGTTACAAAAATCATATATTTTTTTTCGAAGTGCTTTGTTCTGTGATGAGTTATCAGGAATACCTACAACAATTTGGACAGGTTTCCATTCACTGATTATCGACTCAATCTTTTTCCAGTCTGGCATGTTCTGGATAGCGCTGATGGTTTCCAGTGGTTGTGCGCTAAGCGTTAGGCTTTGACCTATCGCGACACCAGTGCGTCGTTCACCATAGTCAAATGCGAGGAATAACTGATTATCCATTGTCACAGTATGCGTTGTTAGCGAGCAAGTGAAAACCTAAAGATATACTTATCTTATAAATGAATTGCTATGCATGTCCCGCATCACATTTGAGAAGATTAAGATTAATTCCAATACTATTTCCTGCTGCTATCCATTGTTCTGAGGGCGCGGTATTAAAAACCAATTCATATTCATAACTGATCACTAACCATGAGTTAGCTGAAATTTCGGATTCCAGTTGACCAGCAGTCCAGCCTGCATATCCAAGAGTTATGATTTTGTCATTAAGATCAGCTGACTGTGCAATAGAGCTGAAAGCGTCTTTAGAAGCACTTAATGATAATTTATTGGTGATTGATAAGGTTGACTCGTATTGAACATCATCCGCATGCAAAACAAAAGCTTGATCCATTCCTACTGGTCCACCAAAGTGAACATAAGTTTCATTGATTGAAGAGTTATTCTCTTCTAATTTGATTTGACCTAACATCTCATTTAGGCGTAAAGAGGTCGGTAAATTTAAGACAATACCCATAGCCCCTTGCTCTGGAGAATGTTCACATATGAGCGTGATAGTCTTGGCAAAATTTGGATCGTTTAATGATGGCATTGCGATAAGTATTTGTGAGCATAAGTTGTTAGTCGAATCCATCATATTATTTAGTAGTAAAAGTATTGTTGCTATCGTATATCCAGGTCCTGGTTATCATTAGCTGATCATATTGATCCCGCATGTTATTTGGGAATTGTTTAAAAGGTGCCGCGAGAGAGACAATTTTCTTTGCGGCGTTATCTAAAATTGAAAGACCTGAACTTTTCTGTATTGTAGAGGAGATGACTTTACCATCTTGATTGATCAGCACGCTCATAATCAGCGTACCTGATAAACTATTTTGTTTTGCTCGATTTGGATAATTCAGGTTTCCTGTGATCTCAACTTTTTCAACCCAGTCTTTGATATATTTTGCCTCAATAGCTGATTTTGCACTTAGAGTATCGATGTGATTAATGCGTGGACGCTTAGCATATAACTGCTTTTCGCGATTAAGTTCTGACACAAGTTGCGCAACATTTTGAGGAGATTTGCGAGAGTGCTGGATGTTCTGTTTTAAGGTATCTTCGACAACTTGGTTGTCAATTTTCATAAGGTCAGAATTACTGCTATTGATGAGCATTTCATTTTGCTCAAGTTGAGCGGTATTGTGATTTGATGCATCGTTGCTAATTTTGTTTTTATCTAAAAAAGTATTTTGCGTCATGGAAGGTGAAGTGGGCCTTGCATCTTGATCAATTCTCCCACTTTGTTTTTGATTATGCTCTGCAATGACTTTAGCATCATCAGGTTCTTCAATGTTTTCAGTTTTCGTTAGAATGATCTCTATACTTGAAGATGGTGCAGGCTGGCTACGAATGAACTCAAAACCAATACCTAAAATAATAAGAGCATGAATTGCTATTGCAAAGATGAAGGTGAAACTCATTCTATCGTTAGAAGATATGCTGACGGATTGATTCATTTTTTAAATATTTAAGTTAGTGATGCTTCGATTTCATCAAAAAGCTGAGCGCTAATATTAAGATTGAATTGTTTATCAAGCTCCCTAATACATGTGGGACTCGTAATGTTAATTTCGGTTAAGTAAGAGCCTATAACATCTATCCCAGCAAAATAAATACTATTATCAACTAATGAATCTTTGATTTCTGAGCAAATCCAATAGTCACGTTCAGTTAGAGCTATGCCCTCGCCACGCCCACCTGCAGCCAAATTCCCTAATAGTTCGCCTTCTTTTGGGATCCTTGCTAGAGCATAAGGGACAGGCTCACCATTTATAATGAGTATCCGCTTATCTCCCTGTGTAATTTCCGGGATGAAACGTTGTGTCATAATAGTTGTGTTGCCTTGTTGAGTCATCTTATCAACCACATTTTTTTTATCTTTATCCTGCCGTAAGATTTTGAATATTGATTTGCCACCCATTGCATCCATTGGCTTAACAATAATTTCTTCATACTCATCAATAAATTCTAAAATCTTACTTTGATTGCATGTAACTAATGTTGGCACACAGCATTGAGGGAAATTCATAATAGAGAATTTTTCATTACAATTTCTTAAAGCTGCTGGATCATTGATAACAAGTGATCCCGAGTTTTTCGCGAGTTCTAGAATATATGTGGTGTATATATACTCCATATCAAAGGGTGGATCTTTACGCATTAGGATGACATCAAAGCTGGCAAGCATGATATTCATAGCTGCCTCAGTTCTGAACCAAGCAGATTCATTGTCTTCAACGTATAGGCGGGATGTCTGGCCATATGAGTTGCCATCAATAACATAGAGGCTATTGGGAGTAATGTAATAAAGCTCCCAATCTCTGCGCTGCGCTTCTAATAACATCGCAAATGTACTGTCTTTATGGGCTTTGATTGATTCAATCGGATCCATGATTACAGCAAGTTTTATTGTCATCCTTCGATCCTCCATCTGGCAATTTTGCCATTATGTCGGCTTAACTTCTTCTAGGCCTACCTTGATGCTACAGGGTTGAGTAACGTGTGTATGTTAAGTTCAAATACTGTGAATATCAGCAAATTAATTAAACGTAAGCCGCACAAATATAAACGATTTTGAGACTAGTGTGGCAGCTATAGAAAAAATGGGAGTAGATAATCGCAATGGGTTTACCATCACCATCAAATCAAGCTGAACAAGGTTCAGGCGTCTCATCATCGCTTAAGGTAATGATTATTGATGATAGTAAGACAATTAGGAAGTCTGCAGAGACATTGCTCAATAAAGAAGGCTGCAGTGTAATAACTGCTGAAGATGGTTTCGAAGCCTTAGCAATAATTGCAGAGCAAAAACCAGATATTATTTTTGTCGATATCATGATGCCTCGATTAGACGGCTATCAAACTTGTACCTTAATAAAAAATAATCGTCAGTTCAGAGATACGCCTGTCATCATGCTGACAAGTAAAGATAGCATTTTTGATAAGGCACGCGGACGTATAGTTGGTTCCGAGGAATATTTAACAAAACCATTTACTCGCGATGATTTGATGCAAGCAATAAATCGTCATGGTACTGAAGAGAGCAATAAGAAAGCTGCCCACTAGAATAAAGAATTTAGCAGGAAAGTATATGGCACATATATTAATCATTGATGATTCACCAACCGAGCGACACTTTTTGAAAAGCTTATTAGTGGGTGTGGGCTATGACATAAGTCTGGCTGAAAGTGGTGAGCAAGGGATAGAGATGGCTAAATCCAACAAGCCAGATCTTATTCTTATGGATGTAGTCATGCCTGGCATGAATGGATTTCAAGCAACGCGTTCACTGTCCAGAACGCCAGAGACTTCGGCAATACCAGTAGTAATGGTCAGTCAAAAAAGCGAAAAAACCGATCAAGTATGGGCGAGTAGGCAAGGTGCTAAGGCTTATATCACTAAACCTGTAAATGGAAAGCGTTTATTAGAGTCAATTAAAAACTTCATAGTTTGCTAGTCTGATTAACTATGTCTGCATTTAATTATTTACAAGAGCTAGATCAAAAATTTACATCCAACCCTAGTGCACCATTATCTGAAGCTAGCCAATCAATTCAAACATTACACTTTAAGGTGGGCCAGTATGACTTTCTTTTGCCGTTAGATAATTCAACAGAAGTGCTAATGACAATTGATTATGCCTCAGTACCAATTTCTCGTCCTTGGTTAGTTGGTGTTGCTAGTCATCGTGGTGAGCTATTAACCTTGGTTGATTTGAAAAACTTTCTTTTTAATTCTGATCCAGTAAAAAGGTTAAGTAATCATCGTGTAATCACCAATAAAAATCGGTCCTTATATTTAGGGGTGGTTGTCGATCAGGTGATGGGTATTTTAAATATAAGTGAGCATGAGAAAAGGAATAGTTATCCTGCGCATTGGGATAGTGCGGTTACTGAGTTTATGACAGGAGTTTATTACCTAAATGACACTTACTATGGCATATGTGATATCCATGCAATTCTTCAAGACAAAAGTATTTATGACGCTCAGAAAACTCTGAATTAGTTTGCATTAATGACATTTTTCTACCCAAACCGATCAAAGCCTTAGATCAAGTGATGAGAGGCTTCACGTCTTTTTACGCTTCAGGTGAAAATAGACAGTACAAAGTTATTGTAAAAAAGTAAGTAAATTCTATGGGTTAGCATGTTTAGCAAATGGATATTTGAAGCAAAGAGAGCCCGCCTATTTAAAAGTGGTTTTGGAGGTTAAGGATGGCAGTACCAAAAATTATTCCACGCAATACAATTGGAGATAAAGATCGCGCTGCGATAACCATCATGCTGTGCCTATCTGCAGGTGTTGTTATTTCGTTAAGCCTAGTATCAGCAGCAGTATGGATGCCTTCTTTATTTAATCCTGAACAATTAAATATGATTGTTGCTGTAGCGCTTGGAGTTGGAGTGTTATCAATCACAGCGTTTTACGTTTTTAGTAGACGCTGGAGTGAAAAAGTAAAAAAACAACTACTTGCTATTGATGAGCAAAATAAAAGAAACCAACAAGCAATTTTGTTACTCTTAGACGAGATGACAAACCTAGCTGAAGGTGATTTGACTGTACATACTACTGTGACTGAAGACATCACAGGTGCAATTGCAGATTCAGTCAACTTCTCAATTGACGCTTTACGTAATCTAGTTACAACTATCAATAAAACTGCTGTTAAAGTATCCCAGGCTGCTGTGCAGACTCAGGAAATTACTCGTCAATTAACTAATTCTAGTGAGTCACAATCACGTGAAATTGCTAATGTCACCTCTGCTATAAATGAAATGGCATCATCGGTTCAGCATGTTTCTAAGAATGCTAACACCTCCGCAGAGGTCGCTCAAAAGTCGGTAGATATTGCTCATAAAGGTGCTCAAACTGTAAGTCGTACTATCGATGGTATGGATAATATTAGAGAACAAATACAAGAAACCTCTAAACGAATTAAACGACTAGGAGAAAGTTCTCAGGAAATTGGGAATATCGTTGGACTAATTGATGAAATTGCAGATCAAACAAACATCCTTGCATTAAATGCAGCTATTCAAGCATCAAGTGCTGGTGAAGCGGGTCGTGGTTTTGCAGTTGTCGCTGATGAAGTCCAGAGACTTGCTGAGAGAGCGGGTAATGCGACCAAACAAATTGAAGCATTAGTTAAAACAATTCAAAGTGATATTAATGAAGCGGTTTCGTCTATGGAGCAAAGTACAACTAATGTTGTCAATGGAGCAAAACTGGCAGAAGATGCAGGTGAAGCACTTTCGGAAATTGAATCAGTATCTGTCAATTTAAGTGGATTGATTCAAAATATATCAACGGCTTCTTCACGACAATCTAGTGCAGCATCAAATATAACCTCCACAATGAATGTTATTCAAGATATCACTGCTCAATCATCAGATAGTGCGAGTAAGACTGCTAGTTCAGTAAGTGAATTAACTGTTTTATCTCATGGCCTTAAAAAATCCGTGTCAGGATTCAAACTTCCAAGCCATGAGCAGACGATTGAAGAGGTAGAATCAATCGAACATCAAATGGCCTCTTAAGTAAGAATGCGTGAATTATTGTAATAACTGGAAATAATTATGCGTCGAGTCCTACAAGCTCTTGAACAACGTGCGGTCATCGCTTCAAAAGTTGAAGTCGATGCGCTAATCACAGAAGCACGCGAAAATATTCAAATTTATATTGAAGATAATGCTAGTTTATTAAATCTCAAAAAGGCAGTGAGAGTATTAAGGCAGACGTCTAATACATTGCTTATTATGCAAATACATGGCGGTGTTTTGCTATGTAATGAAATTATTAAAGTCATAGAGAGTTTGCTTGAGGGTAAAATCGATCTTCTAGAAGAGGCTCAAGATGTTATTTCAAGCGCTATAGTAAGACTCGATGGCTATTTGGAATATGTTGAAGCAGGACATAAAGATATTCCTCTAGTTTTAATGCCATTACTCAATGATCTGCGCGCATCAAGAGGAGATGTGCTAATTTCGGAGAGTGTTCTATTCTTTCCAAACATCGATGGTGTTCCATCGCCAGAGATTATATCCAATAAAAAAGAAGAAGCCACCAGTGTTTGGGTAAGTATTATTCGCTCTAACTATCAAAAAACATTGCTAGCATGTGTTAACGAAAAAGATATATCTACACCAGCCGCACAGCTATGCAAATTATTGATAAGGCTACAACGAGCCAGTGATACTCAAGAGGCACAAAAGATTTGGTGGCTTGGGAGTGCGCTAGCACAAGCTGTAGCTATTAATGCAGTAGAATTTAATGCAAGCATAGCATCATTATTCAGTGCGCTAGATAAGCAGATTAAAACGTTAGTTGAGTATGGCGAGAAAAATTTCATCAATCAAATAGATGAAAGCTTGGTAAGAAATATTCTATATTATGTTGCAATCTCCGATAGTCGAGGTCGAATTGTCAATCAGGTTAAAGAAGCCTTTGCATTAAATGAGCAAGTTCCACAGCAAAATGAATTAGATGATTTAGACAGGCTGATCAGTGCCCCTTCTGGCGAAGTATTAATTACTGTCTCTAAAGCTTTAATAGAAGATATAGCAGCAGCAAAAGATTGTATCGAGCTCTATTTGCATAGCAATAAGAGTGAAGCTCAGTATATTGAAAAATTGTTCTCTGGATTGAAAAAAATTAGTGATACTTTAGCGATGATAGGTATTGATGAGTATACCACTAAGGTCGAGAGTCAAATACAAGAAGCAAGCCTAATATTACAAGGCCAGCATGAAGATATAGACCTAGGATTACTTGGTATATCAGAAGTTGTTTTGGAAATAGAAACATGTATTAATAACTTTATCGAATATAGGATCAATTTTAGTGATTCTAATAAATTGCAAACGTCTTCGAATATAGAATCAGTCTCAAGTGAACATGAAGTCGCTTATAAAATTGCACTGAGTGAGATATTGCTAAAACTAGAGCAAGTAAAAGAATTGCTCTCTGAAATGATCAAGGTTTCTTTTGATGATAATCAGTACAACTTAGTAATTCACAATATAAAAGAAATATCGGGCGTATTAGATATCACGGAAAATTCTATACCAAGCCAATTGCTTAAAGGGATTGAGAATTACCTGTTATCAAAACAATTCCAGGATGATATCAAACAAAACAATGGGCGCATTAGCAATCTTGCAGATTGTGTCGTTTCATTACAATGTTACTTTGAACAGATCCATGACCAGGTACCTTATGCTAACCAGATATTGGAATATGGTAGTTTTGCTTTGCAAGCATTAGATAAGGTCAGTGAAGAGATTCTTCAAGAACCTATTACTCAAGGTGAAAAGGACTCTCAGGTGGATATTGATTTCAGTAGTTCACTGATGGAAGAAACTAGTGATGTACGTTCATCGCATGCAGAATTCTCGGTGGATGAAGAATACAGCATGGACCAGTTGACGAAAGATATCGATTCATTACCAGATATTAATGTAGATGTTAAGCATAGTGGTGAAATAGAGTCGATAGACAATCATGTTGAAGTTTGTATCCAAGAATCTTCACAAAATAAGGATAGTGATAAAGAATTGGTAATGCTCTCTGAAAATGCAGAATCGGCGTTAGTTCAGACATTTATTGAAGAAGCAGAAGAAGCAATTCATTCGATGAAGAAGAATTGGCAAACTTGGAGAATGAACCAAGACGACTGGGAAAGCTTTACTAATATGCGTAGAGGGTTCCATACGCTCAAAGGTAGTGGACGACTTGTGGGAGCGGAAATTCTTGCAGAATTCTCCTGGGAGTACGAAAACTTATGTAATAAGTGTTTAGGTACAAAAGATCCTATTTCTAAAAACACACAGTTAATAATTCAGCAAGGTATTAAAACAGGTTATAAATTAATAAAACAACTCAAGAACCCTTTTACTGATTATGAATTTGAGCTTGATAAGCTAATTGATCAAGTGCAACAGACTAGTCATAACATTATAGAACAACAACAGTCAGATGCGGCTAACCTTGACCTTCAAGAAGAATCACTAGATACCTTGCAAGATGAACTAACCAGTATCTTTGCTAAAGAAGCAGGACAACATGTTTTGGTGATGCAAGAAGCCATTAATCAAGGAAAAAATATTTCATTTGATACTTTGATTGAGCAGGACTTGTTAAGAACACTTCATACGATAGCAGGTAGTGCACAAACGGCAGGTGTGACACAAGTTTCAGATTTATGTCGAGGTTTAGAGAATGTCGTTTCTACAGTAGTCAAAAATCAAGTAGCCTTGGAAGTCAATCAGGAAAAATTCATTCGAGAGACTGTCAAGCAGTTGAAGGATGATTTGCAGAAACTAGAAAATATTGTTCCGCTAAGTGAACCAGATGAAAGTCTTCTAGATTCTTTAGATAAGCTTAATAAAGAGCTACTAGAAAACTTGGCAGACAATGAAAAGCAATCTGATAATCTGAATGATGAAATTTCAAAGCCTTCTATGGTTGATGTTCATTCAAGTGTAGATCAGGAGCTGAGTGAAATATTCTTTGAGGAAGCCGAAGATGCTCTGAGCTCATGCCAATCGGCGATTCAAAAACTCAAGAGCAATAACCAAAACATTGAAGCCTTGTCTGAATTGCGTAGACAATTCCATACTTTGAAGGGTAGTTCGAGAATGGCTGGTTACTTCACCATTGGTGAATTAAGTCATATATCAGAAAATCTATTAGTCTCAATGGTAGATAACAAAGTCGCGCTTAATGATTTGACATTATCAATATTACAGAACGTTATCGATAACATTCATACTAATATCGATGCAGCTCATAAAGGCCAGAATATATTTCTTGATGATGCTCTAGTGAATAAGATTCTGCTAGTTAGCGATAACAAGTATGACGAAGTTATTTCGAAGACCATTGATAAGGAAAAAGTTAGTAATAAGCTTGTAGAAAACAATACTGCCAAACAAAGCGAATTTGAAGTAAATGCAGTACCTCCAGTTGAAATTGAAATTTCGAACCTGGCCAATGATGATGAGGTATCTAAGCACACGACATCATCTGAAACTGAGCGTGAAAATCTTATTGAGTTTAAAGCTGAAGATAAAATAACAAACAAGGCAAGGCGCGAAGTTGTTCGTGTTCAAGCAGAAGTATTAGATGGATTAGTGAATGATGCTGGTGAAGTAAGTATCCAGCGCTCTCATCTTGATCAGTTATTTGAATCATTTAATCAAAATGCGTCAGAGTTTGAGCAAACAATTGGCCGTATACGAGAGCGCCTGCGTGAATTAGAAATGGAAACTGAGGCGCAAATTTTATTTAAGCATTCAGAAGAACAGCAAAACACACCCGAATTTGATCCCCTAGAGATGGATCGATACTCAAATATTCAACAGCTATCTAGATCTTTAGCGGAGAGTATGGATGATTTGCAGAACATTAAAGATACTTTTTTAAATCAAATGCAAGAAGGTGAGGATGTGCTAATCAGACAGAAAGTCCTTACTAGCCATCTGCAAGATAATTTATTAAGAATTCGTATGGTCAAGTTCAATACTATTGAGCAGAGACTGCAAAGAATTGTGCGACAAACATCAAGTGAATTGAGCAAGAATGTCGAATTGGTAATCGAGGGTGGAGAGATAGAAATAGACCGTCGTGTGTTAAATGGCATTTTAAGTTCAATTGAACATATTTTGAGAAACAGTATTGGTCACGGAATTGAATCCCCACAAATTAGAAAACAAAGTGACAAACCAGAACAAGGCAAAATTGTTATCCAAATTGGTCGTGAAGGCTCAGAAATTAAATTAGTGATCGAAGACGATGGCTCTGGCATTGATGTAGATAAGATTAGAGCTAAAGCCGTTGAAAATGACTTAATTAAAAAGAATGAAGAATTAACTGAAGGTCAGATTTTACAACTAATATTCAAATCGGGCTTAAGTACAGCTGATAAAGTGACAAAAGTGGCTGGTCGTGGAGTTGGTATGGATGTCGTTGATAAAGATGTGCGACATTTGGGAGGGAATGTAGAAATTCAGTCTAATAAGGGTAAAGGGGCGAAGTTTATTTTACACCTACCTTTCACTTTAGCGGTAAGTCAGGTCTTGCTCGTGAAGGCAGCTAAAGAAACATATGCGTTAACACTCTCTGGAATTGAGGGTGTCGTACAAATTCCTACAAATGAATTAAAAGAAATTTATTCAAATGAACAAGCAAGCTATGTCTATGCAGGCCAAGATTATAAATTACACAATCTTGCAAGCTTGTTGCAGGGTGGCGAGGTTTACTTGGACAATACTATCTCAACTTATCCGGTAATATTAGTACGCCTGGGCGAACAGCAATTAGCATTACAAGTTGATACATCACTTGGTAATAAAGAGATTGTTGTTAAACCGCTAGCTTCACATTTAATAAATGCACAGGGCGTATCTGGTGCAACCGTAATGGGTGATGGAAAAGTCGCCTTAATTATCGATATGTCTTGGATAGCACGACTAACACAGGTGCAATCCAAGAATAATTTGACATTATCCGATTCAAGACAGAGTAATGAGGAGCCAACCATTATGGTGGTTGACGATTCAATTACTATTAGAAAAGTAACTACAAGATTCTTGGAACGAAATAATTTTAAAGTAGTAACTGCGAAGGATGGCGTTGATGCTTTGCAAAAGCTACAAAATTTTATTCCTAAAGTTGTGTTGTTAGATATTGAAATGCCACGTATGGATGGCTATGAGTTAGCCACGCAAATTCGTAAAGATGAGAGATTGTCTGAAGTACCTATAGTGATGATAACGTCACGCACTGGGAATAAACATCGTAATCGCGCATTAGATATCGGTGTCAATGGATATTTAGGTAAACCATATAATGAGTCTCAGTTGCTCGATCGTATCAATGCAATGTGATAAATATTAAGTATGGATTCTAATCAAGCACAAGAAGTGAGCGTGAGCGTTTTATTGATTAGCTTATTCAATAAAGAAATACTCGTTCCTAAAGTCATGGTAGTCGATATTCTTTCTTGGGATGAAGAACTATATTTGCCTGCAAGAAACAACCCCAAGGCATGGAAAATTGGTCTTTATTTATGGCAAGAGAATCAAGTGCCTCTTGTATGTATTGATACTTTGATACAAGGTGAAGCTCAAAGTAATGAAATGTATAAACCCAAAGTTGCAATCATTAAATCTTTACAACAAAACTCGGAAAATCAATTTTATGCAGTACGTTGTGATGGGTTTCCAAGGCCACTTATTTTAGGTGAGCAATCACTCAATAATTTGGCGGTTGAGCAGGATCAGGACTGGGTAAATTACTCTATTTCTATTGGTTCTCGTGTGTTAGATATTCTTGATTTTAATCAATTAGAAAATGCTATCTGGGATGAGCAAGAACTTATTAGCCATACTGCTTAATTCAAGTCTCCTAGCTTTATTTGAAGTAGGGTAAGTGCAGCAATTACTGCTGTTTCTAAACGTAGAACTCTCGGGCCTAATAAGCAGTCGATAAATTCTGCATTGCTTGCATGTTTAAGTTCTTGATCTGAAAATCCACCTTCAGGTCCAATAGCCAGTACACACTCCTCTGGTGTGGTTTCAACTAAATTAATCTCATTTTGATTTGCTATAGGTGAAGCAATGACTTTTAGATAGTCGCTAGAGAATTCATTAATAGCAGTATTGAAATCAATAGGTGATTCAAGAGAAGGTAAAAGTGCTCGACCGCTCTGCTCGCATGCACTTTGAATAACAGAGTGCCAGTGCTCTAATTTTTTGCTTAAGCGATTATTTGGAATATTTATATTGGTTCGCGAGCTAGTGTAGGGTGTAATCCTACTAACACCTAGTTCAACAGCTTTTTGGATACACCAATCCATTTTTTCTGAGCGGCAAAGAGGCTGTAGTAAATGAATTTTTAGAGGTGACTCATTTTCTATTTTTATTTGTTGTTCTAACAGTACGCTTAAAGATTCTTTATTTATCTCGGTAATTTTACCGCGATAATCATAACCACTACCGTCAAATAAAATAATAGAATCGCTTACTTTTAAGCGCAATACATCTTTAATATGTTTATGCGCTTGAGCTTTGACTATAGTGCTTTGATTATGATGCAAATTCGCTTGAGTATAAATTCTGGGAATTCGCATAAAAAGGAGCTGATTAGGCTCAAAAAATAATTGAGCCTAATCAAGTGTGATACTTCTAGTAACGATAATGATCTGGTTTGTAAGGACCGCCGACACCTACACCGATATATTTAGCTTGTTCATCTGTTAGAGTCGTGAGGTTCGCGCCAATTTGGCCAAGGTGTAGTCTCGCCACTTCTTCATCTAGATTCTTAGGTAACACATAAACTTTATTTTCATACTGACCTTCTGCATTCCACAAATCTAATTGGGCGAGTACTTGGTTGGTGAAAGAATTCGACATAACAAAACTAGGATGCCCTGTTGCACAACCTAAGTTTACTAGACGACCTTTAGCAAGCAGGATAATGCGCTTACCATCAGGGAAAATAACATGGTCAACTTGCGGCTTTATTTCTTCCCATTGGTAGTTTTCTAAACTCGCAACATCGATCTCATTATCAAAGTGACCAATGTTACAAACTATAGCTTGGTCTTTCATTGCGGCCATGTGGTCATGATTTATGACATTGTAATTACCTGTTGCCGTCACAAATATGTCTGCTTGTGAACATGCTTCTTCTGTGGTGACAACTCGATAACCTTCCATTGCGGCCTGCAATGCACAGATTGGGTCAATCTCTGTAATCCAGACAGTTGCACCTAATCCACGTAATGACTGTGCGCTTCCTTTGCCGACATCACCATATCCACAGACTAGCGCAATCTTGCCTGCAACCATCACATCTGTTGCGCGTTTGATACCGTCAACTAAAGATTCACGACAGCCGTATAAATTATCAAATTTAGATTTGGTTACAGAGTCATTGACATTGATAGCAGGAATTAGTAAATCGCCACTTTCCATCATGTCATAAAGACGCTTAACACCTGTAGTGGTCTCTTCTGAGACACCTTTAACATCTTTGAGCATCTCGGGATAATTTTCATGCATGACTTTAGTTAAGTCACCGCCATCATCAAGCAAGATATTTGGTGCCCAATTATTGGGCCCGGTAATAGTTTGTTCGATGCACCAATCATATTCTTCTTCGGTTTCACCTTTCCATGCAAATACTGGAACACCACGAGCCGCAATTGCCGCAGCAGCATGATCTTGCGTTGAAAAAATGTTACAGGAAGACCAACGCACTTCAGCGCCAAGCGCTGTAAGCGTCTCAATGAGAACGGCTGTTTGAATCGTCATATGTAAACAACCGGTAATGCGCGCTCCTTGCAATGGTTTTTGGCCATCATATTTTTTACGCAAAGCCATTAAACCTGGCATTTCAGTCTCGGCAATCGCAATTTCTTTGCGTCCCCAATCGGCTAAGCTGATATCTGCAACTTTATAATCTTCTGTCGCTTTTTCTGCTGCTTGGATACTCATTTAATGTGCTCCTAAGTAATGTATATGTATTTATGAACGTAACTGATCAACTTTATCTGTTGCTTCCCAACTAAATTCTTTCTCATCTCGACCGAAGTGTCCGTAGCTGGCAGAAGCCTTATAGATTGGGCGCTTTAAATTGAGCATACTAAGAATTCCATAAGGGCGTAAGTCAAAGTGCTGCAGAACTAACTCTTCAATTTCACGATCACTAATTTTCCCTGTGCCAAATGTATCGATTGAGACAGAGGTAGGTTGTGCTACACCAATTGCATAGGAAATCTGAATTTCACATCGTTCAGCTAGTTCGGCTGCAACAATATTTTTAGCTACGTACCGTCCTGCATAAGCGGCTGATCGGTCAACTTTTGAAGGGTCTTTACCTGAAAATGCACCGCCACCATGACGTGCCATGCCACCATAGGTGTCCACAATAATTTTACGTCCAGTAAGGCCACAGTCACCTACTGGACCTCCAATCACAAAATTACCGGTGGGGTTGATATGATATTTTGTATTTTCATTAAGCCATTTCTGTGGGAGTACAGGTTTAATGATTTCTTCCATTACTGCTTCTTGCAACGCGGCAAGACTGATTTCAGGATCATGCTGCGTGGATAGCACAACGGCATCTACTGCAACTGGCGCGCCATCTTCATACCTTATAGTTACTTGGCTTTTAGCATCTGGACGCAACCATGGTAGTTGGCCACTTTTGCGCACATGAGACTGTTGTTTGACTAGGCGGTGAGAATAAGTGATTGGAGCCGGCATTAAGACATCTGTTTCGTTGGTGGCATAACCAAACATTAAGCCTTGATCACCTGCTCCTTGATCCTCTGGTTTAGCGCGATCAACACCTTGAGCAATGTCGGGTGATTGAGCGCCAAGTGCGTTGATGACTGCACAGGTGTTACCGTCAAATCCTTTATCAGAATGGTCATAGCCAATTTCATTCACGGTTTCGCGTACAAGCTTTTCATACTCGATATCAGCCGTTGTGGTAATTTCCCCTGCCAAAACAACCATGCCTGTTTTGACTAAGGTTTCACATGCCACACGTGCATCTGGGTCGTGTGTAAGTGCAGCATCTAAAACGGCATCGGAGATTTGATCCGACATTTTGTCAGGGTGACCCTCAGAAACTGATTCTGAGGTAAACACATAGCAATTACTCATTTAAAAACCTATAAAATTTGAGTGTTGTTGATAATGAAGGCGCGCATTATACCTTGATTCCCCATCAGAGTAAGTTTTGCGATATATTCTGTTTATATTTGGTTGATAGATAACTGGAATTATAATGGTTAAAACAATTTCGAGCATGGTACCGCTAGGAACAAGTGCACCAGATTTTAATTTGTTGGATCCTGTCACTGAGCAGTTTGTATCATTACAAAATATACGTGGGAATTTTGCGACTATCGTCATGTTTATCAGTAACCATTGCCCATATGTGAAACACATAACCACAGAACTTGCTCAATTAGGCAGGGATTACCAGTCAAAAGGTGTAGGTATTGTTGCGATTAATTCGAATGATATAAAGTCTTACCCGGATGATTCACCAGATAATATGGTGTTAGAAGTTCAAAAAAATGGTTATAACTTT
>JBCDBX010000002.1:0-73184 GCA_039182865.1 Pseudomonadota bacterium | reverse complement strand
CCTGATGATTCCTATAACCTGATGCAAACAGATTGTCTGGATCTACTTCAAAATTACTATTCCACCATTCAATGGATTTGCGTGAAGTGGCTTTATTCATTTCCATAGATTTATTCTCGGCATTGACTTCTTGGGAAACTGCTATAGGTATATACGAAAATAACAAAGTTATTGAAAGAATATAAAAGACGCTAAAATATGGGATCGGGAGTCGCACTAGATTCTCCAGTTAGATAACTATCAGGTAGTTTATCACGCTGAAATTCCGCTTGAAATGATTATTCAAGAGGTAAATTGAATGTATCAGGAGGAGTTATTGATTGCTATATTTGCTAACTGTAATTTGTTATCCATATTCGTTACTTCAATCACTATTGTGAGTTAATACAAGAAAATATTTCTATCAACTTACCAAATCAATAGTAGCATTTTATTATCTTTACTTAAATAATTATTCATGAAGATACACTTAGGTAGTTTTAGAAATTTATAGATGTATTCGCTTCATCATATAGCATAGGCAATCTTGCTTAATAACGTTCTCATCAAGAGTGAGCATAGCAGGCATCATTGAACTTCTAAGCAATATTTTGTTGCCGGACATGTAAAAAATATTGTCAGTTATATTCTCATTGTTATCATTATACGCATCTAGCTTTATGCTGGTACTGCACTTTGTTTCTCCAAAACAGGTATCAGCAGGCATTTCAGAAAAATTCATTTTCTCTAACTGCTTATCAAATTGTAAATCTGATTTATCATTATTGAAGCTAAAGCTGACATTTTTAGGAATTTTAATGCGTGCTATGGTTTGAAATAAATTTAAATCTCTTGGTGCAACTTTACTTTTAGCTATCTTGCTCAAATATATTACTGCTTCGACATACTCCAAAGCATGGTCAAGACCAGACTTTGAACCAGCTTTGCCACACTCGAGTGTTACGGAGGGGCAAAGCTGACTCAGTGCCATTGATTGGACGCCATTTGGTGATAAGAAGTATACAGCAGTTTTGCTAAATAAAGCTGCTAAGTTTAAGAACTCGTTGTCAAGCTTATTGATACATGCATAGTGTGGGTTAAGTCCAGTATTGTTATGTATGTCAATACTGGCAAATAAATTTCTTGTCTTTAATTCATTAATAACTTGTTCCATTATTAATGCCTCTTTCGAGTGTGTGTGATCTGTGCCCGGCCAAACACGGTTATAATCAAGTTGTGAATTTAAAAAGCGTTTACCATGACGTGCCGCCTGAGTATTACCAAAGAATATTGAAACACATCGAGGTAGTGGTTTATTTAAATATTTTTTTAAAAGCGCTTGGGCGACATAGAATCCTGTGCTTTCGTTGCCATGTAATAAAACACTTATGAAGATGGTTTCTTTGCTTTTGCCTTGTAAATGTAAGAGAGTAGGCTGAGGAAATATTCTATAAAGATCTTCGACGCTAATATCTAGGAGTTCTTTGGGATAACTCTCAAGTTCATTGAGCTCAAGTGTTTGCTTGTTTCTTGAAATCTTAGTTTGACTACGGTTTAACTCCCAAGTATGAACTGGCTGCCCAGATTTTTGCCGCAATTGATATGCGTGTGTCAGTTCCGCCATATCGCAATGGTGTCTCTCTACATATTTTCTTTGCCAATCTGCACCTGTTTGACAATTTAATACGCGCGCTTCAATTATACCTAGAAACATTTCTATGTCGTTTTGGTCGATACTTAAAGCTTCAAGTCCTTCTTTGGATTGTGTTATTAGTATTTCTTTAATTAGAGACTGATAAGTCAGTGTATTCTCATTCCACTGCACTTTAGTATTTAGATCACCAGCTGCAGCTTTATAAAAATTATCTTTAATAATCCCAAAATTGGGTAGTGAGTTGCCATGCTTTAATTTTTGCGCCCAATATTCTTGTAGCCCAAAATAGAACGCGGCATTAGCCATCATATCGAGACATGTTGGGCCCGCAGGTAAGGCACGATGTTCAATTCGAAAATGTAGCTGATTGGTTTTATCAAATCCAATTAGTGGTCTGTTCCAACGCCAGATTGTCCCATTATGCAAGCGTAAATGAGGAAGACTGCTATTATCTTCATCAATAATGGGTAGTAGGATATAAAAATCTTTCAGGTTCTCTTCAAAGCACTCAAGTATTGAGTTTTTGGCAAAACCACTTCCAAAACTCACTCTATTGAAGGGTGATTTTTTATTGCCAGTATCAACAGATTGCTCGAATAATGGAATTCTAGTTTCTGCCCATAAGTTTTTTCCAAATGCATAAGGAGAGTTTGCTGAGATTGCCACTAAAGGTGCGGAAATTATTATCGAGGCATTATAGTAGTGGTGGGCATCCTTGGCTGGTACTTTAGTATGAATCTGAAATGAAGTGGTAGACGATTCAAGCATGACATCATGGCTGTAGATATCCAGTGAGTCTTTTCCCTGAATATTGAGATGTAATGGTTTTTCTTTCCTGTAATGCATTATTTCATCATTTAATGCATGGTATCGATTCATATCTGACATCGCATGAATGTTTAAATTGGAAAGTTCTAATGTAGGCAATGTGCCTATCAGTAAAAGTGAAGTTGGATTATTTAGATTTGTAACAGTTTGTTCGGCTTGCCTCCAAACGTTAGATATCTCTTTATAAAAAAGACTGATAGCTGAACCGGATAATTCCAATGGTGTCGTGTTAAATTCTACATTAAATTTGGCTAGCTCTGGCGTCACCAGGTTGGAATCAAATGATTCGATAAATTCCTTATTGGAAAAAGCTGGTTTGTAAAGATCATTCAGCAGCCAGCATTCAATCTCAAAGCCTCCCATTAATCTATCTTGTGAGATAGCCTTATTATTAAATAATGAATTGAGCGACTCTGTTTCTTTTTCTAAATTGCTTTGAAATTTTATGTAATCTTTCTTGTCAAATACTGAATTATTGATTTCTTCACCCATAACTAAATGCTATCAGTAATCTGTAGATGTGCCAAAATATATTTAAAGTTAAGTTTTATTTGGAAGGTTTAATTTATAAAATTAGCTATAGAGCTTGAAGCTATATAAATTATTCTAACGTTATGTGTGTAAACCAATAAAAATCTTATTGACTTATAAATATAATTTCGACGAATTTATCTTTAACAAGTTGACTATGAAAAAAAAATGGATAGTTATGATATTGATTCTAGGCATTCTAGTTGCAGGAATTACTCTCTGGGGGCCGATAGTGAGTGATGTAGAACAACCCAAATACCAGATAATTTCCACCAATAAAAATATTGAGGTTCGGCAATATGAGCCGATGATAATTGCACAGGTCATAGTAAATGGTGATCGAAAAAGTGCAATCAGTGATGGTTTCAGAGTGCTGGCAGATTATATTTTTGGCAATAATAATATGAGTGAAAAGATTGCCATGACGGCGCCTGTCACACAGCAAAACCAAAAAATATCTATGACTGCACCTGTTGGTCAGCAAAGGCAAGGTGATAGCTGGACTGTCTATTTTGTGATGCCTGCAAAATTTACTTTGGATACACTGCCCATACCTGCAAATAACAAAATTCAATTAATTGAAATCCCTGCGAAAGAGTTTGCAGTAATTCAGTTTTCAGGTAGGGCGACGGAGAATGATTTGACTCTATATGAAGATCAATTGAAGGACTATATATTAAAGGAAGCGCTTAATACTATTTCAGAGCCGATTTATGCATTTTACAATCCACCCTGGACATTACCGATACTTCGAAGAAACGAAGTCATGATTGAATTAGCAATGTAGACTAGAGTGAAAAATAGGACATTAATTGTTTTTACGACTTTGGCTTTTGAACTGCCAAAGTACTTTCCCAATTATGTCCTTCTTATCTAAATCTCCGATTATTCGAGAGTTTGTACTAAAGGAATTCAAACCAGTGACTTCAATTTTATTATGTGTAATTTTCTTAATTCTTTTTATGATGACACCTAGGCTCTCATGATGGCAGATCACATCATCACCTATTTTTAATGATCCGAAAATCCATTTGGCGCTTATTACATAATCATTATTATAGTACTGCGGCAACATGCTGTTGCCGCTAACTTTGAATATTTTGAACATTAAATGTCTGGATAGACTACTTCGACGGAAGGGGGGTAAGGACAAGTTGCGCGTTTTACTGACACGTCTTTTGTTGCCCAAAAGATCTCGGCAAAATGGTTGACTTGCTCTATTAATTCAAGTGCTTTTTCACGGTCGACTGTTTGTTTACATTTAGATGCAGACATCATAATGCTATGAGTTAGGTCATGAATTTCAGGAAATTTTTCAAATTGAGGTGCCTTGAAATAATCACCCCAGATAATTCTGATTTCTTCTTTACATTTGATTCCATGTTCTTCTTTGGTAGCAATAAATCGTGCCATTGAGTTGTGGTATTCAGTATCTTTTTCGCTATGACTATTTTCTGTTTCAATGATTAGATCTACCATTCGTAAAATTGTTAAGGCAGCAATTTGTGCAGAAGATGGATCATAAATCTTACATGGAATATCACAATGTGCTTGTGCAGTTTGTATTGATTGATACGAATCAAGTTTAGTTAAAAGTTTATAAAGCATCTCTTCTCCAAGATGTAATCAAGTTAATGGGTTAATTTATTTATTTCTTGAGCGCCCCAGCTTAGTGCAAAGCATAGCAATGATCAGGGCAAAGACTAGTATTACTGGTCCAAAATGCAGCAAAAAATGAATAATTTCGGAAGACTTAGCCAACTCATTTGTGTGAACACCATGAGCAAAAAGAGTGTGAGGTAAAAGTACTGTAAAAATTAATACAGCTAATTTTTGAGTCATTTTTGCAATGTAACGTTTCAATTTAGAGTTCCTTATTGTTGAATGATTAAGCTTGAATATAGATAGGCTGGGATCTTTCAGCAATTAATGCTTTTTTCTTAATGTCGTTTACTACCTTATATATAGTAGATTCAGCTAGCTCCTTTAGCAAGATATTACTGTTATCCTGCATGTAGTCTTGCCATCCCTTGTTTAAGCCTGTGTGTCGCATTTTGTATATTTTTCTTAAATGACATTTTTTTGTGCCGATGTTAATGAGTTCAGCAGATAGATGTAATTTAGAATTACCAAACCCTAAGAACGAGAATATCATACTTGAACGCACTAATGGATTGCCTTTAACAATATTGAGGATTGAGATTCTAAGTAAGTAATTCTGTCTAGGCTCAAGATTAGATTTAAGCATGAGCTGAGCAAATTTGTTATTGATGCTATATTCTATGTAACGAAGTAATTCATTAGAAGAGCATTCTGGATTCGGTAGTTCTATGATTAGCTGTAAACTACCATAAAAATTCTTCATATGATCATTCTCCCTAATCATTACTGAGTTGGGATATAGAATTTAGAGATTAGGTAGATAAACAAAATGGTGAATTAGAAGAAATACCACAAAAGGAACTATCAAGAAGAGAATCAACTTTAGATCATTAAAAGAAAATTTAGACTTAGCAGTACTCATGATATTAAAAGTTTCTAGTGTCTTGCTTCTACTGGTATTTTTTCGGGTTCTCCTTGCCACAACATCTCGTAACCGACTTCATACGTTTGTTCTGCAAACTCGGCTAGGGCTTCAAATTTTTCTTTGAATGTTTTGTCAGCATGCGACTTTTCATGTTGTTCAAAGGATTTCCAATAAGTGACAATTGAAATATGTTCTTCAGTTTGTTGATTTGAAGCGATTGAGCCCTCATCAGATACAAAGCCGCCAAACTTATAGACTTGGCCACCTATAAAACCACCTTCATCATCACCATAAGTGTTTTTGACAACATTACACATTTCGCCGAGCAGTAATTCGACATCCTCAAGGACGACTCCTTCTTTTAGCTTTACAACGTTGTACATCATCACGCAGCCGTACGGGACGGAAAGTGGCTCAAACATTTAGGTGCTCCTGAAATAAAGTGTTATCTAGTATAGATTATATACGAATGATTCTCATTTGCAATAGTTTGAAACCTTGAAGTGTGCTGTAAAACTGTGATCTCTCCATACATGTACAGCCCTACAACTAAGCTTTTTATAAATAAGAAAGATTGAAATTCAATGAAGTAATCATTGAATATATTAAGTAATCTATTAATTTTTGTTGAGTTGGACGAATATTTAGAATTAAGTTTTAACTTCATTGCTGGTGTGTCAAATATTGATGTGCATGATATTAAAATCTAATTTACCTAGGTACACCCCATGTTACTTCTAACTTATTTCTGCTCTAATTTTTATAACATTTGAGATAAATGACCATATTCATCGTTTACATGTTTAATAAGAACCGTCTTAAAGCTACAATTTGCAATTAAACAATAGTTTATTAATTTTTCATGATTAGTCTTACAAAGAACTCCTTTTTATTAGATAAGTGTGCGATCTCAGTTTCTTCAATTTGTGCCATTCATTGCTTAACACTCCCAATTATATTAAGTGTGTTCCCAGCTCTAGGTTCATCTTTATTCGGCCAAGAGGAGTTTCATGCTCTATTAATATGGTTGATAATTCCTTTAAGTGTAATCGCCCTAACTATCGGATGTAAGTTACATAAAAACTGGTTTGTTGCATGCCTTGGATTTTTGGGTCTATGCATATTAATTTTTACTGCACTATTGGGCCATGATGTGCTAGGTGAGAATGCTGAAAGGATATCTACTCTTATTGGCTCTGCGATAATTGCCTTAGGACATTTGATTAACTATACACTTTGTAGACGTGATCAATGTCAACATAAAACTGCTATTTGATTTGATCCAATCAAAACATAATTAACAATTATAGCGTAGGCCATATTTAAATATGTTTATTGTAAAATAGATTATATATTTTGGATTTAAATATGTGTTGTATGTCTTGCCCTATTATTTTATATCTTACTAAATTCACAAAATAGGAACTTAATCATGTGTTTAAATGATTTAGAAGTATTCAGTAAAATGCCATTTTTCTTTTGGGTTAAAGATGAATCTGGCAAATATTTATTTGGTAACCAAACAATCGCTAACTATGCTGGAGAAGATATTGTTGGTAAGTTTGACCGCGATTTAGTTTGGGGTGATGACGCTGAAGCTTTACTAGAAGCAGACCGACAAGTATTTGAATCTGGTAAACCGCTTTATGTTCAAGAGTCCGTTGAAAAATCTAGCCATGGCATGGGAGCAACATTCAATGTATGCAAATGGCTTGAAGAGCTTGATGGTAAGAGATGCTGCTTTGGACTGTCATTCATAATCGAGTGAATCAGTAATACAGAGTTGGCCTGAATAAGACTCACTTCTTTTCATAAGAATATCTTTTGCTTGTCAGTTAAATATACCATTTAAAACATAATGTAGATTAGTAGTTATACATTTTCAATGTATAGATATGAGAATTTCGTCACAAGCTGTTAGTACACTTATTTGTTAATCTATCGCTTATATATTTAGGAAAGGTAGTGTTCCTCACTCTTGTGTTATTACAAGAGTTGATTACATCAAAAAGTTCACATTTTATTTAGTGACTTCTTGTATCACTTCAAGGATGAAAAAATGAGTCAATTTCCACTTGTTAAAAGATTGCAAGCCAAGTATTTCAATAGAAATAATGTAATAACTTTATTTCATGTTTTTAAGTTAGCAATTTCAGTACCTCTTATTATCTTACTTGCTTCATGTGGTAGTGGCGGTGGGGGAGGTGGAAGTAGTAGTGGTACAACTATCTCTGCTATCGAGTTAATTGATCCGACGCCAGGGGTTGCTGACCGATTTGGCAATTCTGTTATTGCTTTAGGTAATGGTAATATTGTGGTTGGTGATCCGGGTGACTCCAGTATGGCAAGTAATAGCGGTGCGGTACATCTCTATAGCCCAACATCGATGACACCTATCGCAAGCATTTATGGTGATAATGCTGATGATTCGATTAGTTCTCAAGGTATTATCGCTCTGGCAAATAACAATTTTGTGATTATTTCTGAATCAGATGATGTTGGCGGCGTTACTGATACAGGCTCTGTGATATTAGTGGATGGCAGTACGGGTGCGCAGATTAATTCTGTCTCTGGCGATGATGCCAATGATCTTATTGGATCAGGAGGAGTTTCTGTATTAAGTAATGGTAACTTTGTAATTGCATCCGAGAATGATGACGTTGGTGGCATCTCAAATGTTGGATCAGTCAGGTTAATTGATGGTAGCACGGGGGTTGAAATAAATTCTATAGCAGGCGATGCGGCAGGTGATTCTCTCGGTAGCGATGGAGTTACTGTGCTAGGGAATAATAACTTTGTGATTGCATCTTCGAGTGACGACGTTAGCGGTGTTGGCAATGGTGGCTCTGTGAGGCTAGTCAATGGTGACACAGGTGCTGAGATTAATTCTATAGAAGGCGATGCGGCAGGTGATAATATTGGCAGTGGTGGTGTAACTGCATTAGGGAATAACAATTTTGTGATCGCTTCACCTAATGATGAAGTTGGAGCAGTATCTGCAGCGGGCTCAGTAATATTAGTCGATGGCAGCACGGGGATTGAGATCAATTCTATCGCGGGTGATGCTGCGAGTGATTCTCTCGGTAGTGAAGGTGTTACTACACTAGGCAATAATAATTTTGTGATTGCATCAGCGAATGATGATGTTGGTGCTATTTCAAATGCTGGGTCAGTCCGACTGGTTGATGGTGGCACAGGTGTCGAAATTAATACGTTAGCTGGTGATGTTGCGAATGATAGCCTTGGTAGCGATGGCATCACGGCTTTAGGAAATAATAATTTTGTCATTGTTTCAATCAATGATGACGTAGGCGGTGTGCTTAATGCCGGCTCCGTGAGGTTAGTGAATGGCATTACAGGTGTCGAAATTAATGCTTTAGCTGGTGATTTTTTTATTGATAATCTTGGCAGTGGTGGTGTGACAGCACTAAGCAATAATAATTTTGTGATCGCTTCACCTAATGATGATGTGAGTGGAGTATCTAATGCTGGCTCTGTGATATTAGTCGATGGCAGTACCGGCCTCGAAATTAATGCTTTAGCTGGCGACATTGCAAGTGATAATCTTGGCAGCGGTGGTGTTACAGCTCTGGGCAATAACAATTTTGTGATCGCTTCACCTAATGATGATGAGGGTGGCGTTTCAAATGCAGGTTCCGTCCGTTTGGTTAATGGTAGTACAGGTGCTGAGATTAATGGATTAGTCGGAGATAGTGCTGATGACATGCTGACTAGTGGTGGTGTGACTGCTCTTAATAATAATAACTTTGTTGTTATCTCTGATGTTGATGATGAGAATGGAGTTATCGATGCAGGCTCTGTATTACTTGTCGATGGCGTAACGGGCTTGCAAATAGGACCAATTCTGGCTGGTGATGACGCGGGCAATTTCGATGATGCAATAATAGTTAACCCAGATAGTGGGAATTACTATGTCTTGACTGCGCCAAATGCGGACAATAATGGACTTGTAGATTCAGGTGGTGTCGTTATTCAATTGTCCATGTAAAAAATAAGTTTTAATTTGCTGTTAAAAAAGCCAACATTAATTGTTGGCTTTTTTTATGCAGCTTAGATTATATTGGATATGTTATTGGTCTTCGTGTCCTTTACGTATGACATGATATTCGCCCGTTTCTGGGTCCAGATCATAAATATTGAAATTAGTATTTACGTCATAACCTGCGTAATGTCTTGCGTAATTTGTTGAGATGCTGCCTTCGGGGCTGTAGACCCGATGAAAAACGTAGACTGGCCAGGCAAGAATACCGGCACCTTTAAAAATTATTTTTCCTTCGTGTTTAATTTTGTCGGGGTATACTTCGAAGTGTTCAATCTTTCCATGCTTTCTGGAATACAAGTCAATAACTCGTTTACCTTGATGTACTACAAGCTGGTCCTCTTGATACTGATGCATATACCAGTAATGTTTTTTGTCGCCTGCGATCATTGGAGACTTTGCCCCTTTTTGATGAATCACTTTGTCGACGGATCCTAGGTTTCGCATGACATCAGGAATTTTATAGAACTCAACGGAAGGTGTGCTGCGAAATAGGGTTAAAGGTAGAATAAATGCCAGATGATCATAAATCCAAGTCTTCTTAGTAATGTCATGATAAGTCTTATGTTTTGTAGCCATAGCAAGATCTTTAATATTAATTTAGTGTAAACACTTATTAATCTTAAAGGATTTGATGCTAAAAAGGGAATAAATTTTTGCTATAAAAAGTTTTTGAAAAATTTAGATTAATAGCATCCATTATCTAGATATATATTCTAAAAATTATGCGGATTTGCTTTCTAAATGTAGGTCTCGCATCGTATCGACATAAGCATTCGCACTTTGTGCAAATTCCATAAACTCAAGTTTTGACATGTCTGTAAATAATTTCCAGAAAGGTTTGTCACAAAAGCCAACATATAGTCCACCTAAATTCTTGCAATCACAATATGAGATCATTAGTTTATTATGTAAGTAGTGTGCATGAGTATTCATGCTGCATGCCGGACATAAAGTACAAATTCCACGTCCTGCAATTTTTACCTCATTTAGGAAGATACAATTCTCGCTTCCCACAGTCTTATTATGCTTCATTTTAATATCTTGGTAACTTTAGTTCGATAAATTATTGACCATCATTGTTACGAAATTATTAACAAGTCAACCATTTATAAGCGCTTACGTAGATTTGATCAAAAAAATAGTTCCAAATGAATTTGACAGTCAATTTAAAGTGCGATTGATGGAAGGCAGTTTTTGTCGGACGATATGAGTTTGATAATGTCCATAACGAGAGTAAAAATTAGATCATTCTTAAGGGGATATAAATTAGAACCTTATTTCTGATCTTCACCAACTGCTAGGGAGGTTGGTATTATGAAAGATATGGTAATTGATGCTTGTAAGTGGTACGTGGATGAAAATTCTGAGGACGCCACTAAACGCAAAGTAGTCGAGGACTTTCGCAATCGCTATAAACCATTATTGAATTTTTTTAAGGAAACAGGATTAATTAATAATAATAAAACTGATAGTAATGATTGGATTGACTTCGAGTTGAAAATGTCTGATTTTACGGATGAGGGTTTAGAGTTATTAATGCTGTGTCATGATAAATGGTTGGATTCTATGGCGCGTGGTTCCAATCCAGGCAACATTGCCATGTGGCAACGGCAATTAGTTAAGCTACGAGAAGACGATCCTATGCGACTGCATTAGGGGAATTAAATAATAGAGCAAATTCGTAAGTCACCAGTCCCATGTAAATAAATAGAGCGAATATCAATACGATATCAACGCGCAGCCAAGACAGCACTCTTGAATAGTAGTGAGCCGCTAGTATAAATACACAAATGCATGTGAGTACAAGTTTAGTGTAAATAAATACATGTGAGCCTTGCTGCAACAAGTAATTCATGAACGGATTGATTTCTACCGCACCATGGTGATTAATTAGGTGCATAGTCATAGCAGCATCCATAATTGATAGAATAACCAACGCTAATGCCATCACTAGAATTTTTGTGTCATACCAATCAGTATGATAATGAAGATAACCTTCAGCACGTCGAGGCTGTCTGCGGCGACACTTAAAGCAGCCAATAATAAAACCTTTTAAAGAAGGCTGACGGCGGTCTTGTCGATTGCGACGCTCTATTGCAAGTTGTGCATCCGATACCATGTCTTCACGACTTTGAAATGAACTCACGGGACTTATCTTTTTAGTTAGAAACTGGACTTACTATCTCATATGTTGAAAATATTTTCCCGCTGTAATTTTGAACTGTCTCACAGAATGGATATTTATAAAAAAATCAAGACAATAGGTTGTTTGTTACCCTGTATAGGATAACTAACTAATACCATAGGATAAGGCTGCAACAGTCCTGGTCAGGTCCTATTGCAGCTTAGAAAAGAAGATGTTTAAGTTAAAGGTTTTTCACGCCTAAAGGCATCTGAACAACTTGTGTGTCATTGCTGATTGAAAGTGAAAGTCTCAATGCGCTTACTGACGTGATTTCCTGTTCTCCTGGAAAGAACAAAAAGCCGTGAGATATTTCTCCAGTATCCACAATGCGGTCATCAAAAGATTGGTTGGCAAGGTTTTGGCGAATTTCTTTGCCCACTTCTTGGTAGCGGTTTGCACCACCTACGACAGCACCTGTAGCAACACCAGCGGCTGCACCTCGCGCAGCGGCTTCGCCAGCGCTGCTTCCACCCACAACACCAACCGCTGCACCAATTAATGCACCAGTAGCTGCGGCAAGTATGCCGGGCTTGACTGCGCCTTTGGCTATTTCACCCATTTCCACACTTTCGTTGACACGTCTAAACGCTTGATCATATGTAAGCAATGGCCATGCTTGATTTTTCTTATCAATTAAGAATGTTTGATTACGATTGATATGTGCATCTTTGTTTGACTGATTGTCGATGACAAAGCGCACAGGCAATAAGCCCGCTCCTCGTATATCAAAACCAAAGGCATTTTTCGCAGCTTCGCTATCTAAATATGCTTCAGCATACAGCTCAACACCATCAATGTTTATCGAACCTGCTTGATCACTTGGTAATGGCACTGGAGCAACTTTGTCACCATAAGTCGAGCAAGCTGATAATGCTAAGGTCACTAGAGTAATAATAAAAGCATACGCGATGCCTCGACGTGATAGTTTGAAATCTGACATATTGGAGTCCTTAATTATCAAAATTATATGTTCTTATTGTACCTACTGTTGATTATTTAAATAGCGTTTAGTTCGCAAATAAATGAATTTAAAAGTGAATTGTAATATATAGAAGACCGCTAAAATTCAAAGAAACTTTATTTTGAGCAGTAGTTATTGGTAAACTCGGTTGATACGTCCGGTTATTCCACATAACAATTCATAACTGATAGTGTCCGCCGCATGGGCGACCTCATTAATCGGAATATCATCACCCCATAATTCAACATCATCTCCAATTGAGGCTTCAACACCGTCTAAATTGATAGTAATCATATCCATTGATACTCGTCCCACAATTGGTGCAAAGGTACCATCAATGCTGACGTTGACAGGATGATTAAGGGTTCTGGGAAATCCGTCGGCATATCCTATTGCTACTATACCTATACGCATATTTTGTGGGCATGTATAAAGTCCACCGTAACCAATTTTGTCACCTTGCTTACATTCTTTAATTGAAATTAGAGGGGCATGAACTGACATGACGGGTTTTAAATCACTAATGTCAGGATGACTTTGATCTGGCTGAAAGGGAGAAATTCCATATAGGCAAATGCCGGGTCTTACCCACTGATATAGGGAATTAGAATAGGCAATAGAACCTGCTGAGTTGGCAGCACTGCGTTCGCAATGGGGAATTTGCTTACAAGTATTTTCAAAGCGTTGTAACTGTCTTTGTGTAACTTCATCGTCAAGTAAATCCGCATGAGAAAAGTGGGTCATAACACGAATTTTATTGATGCACTCTAATTCCGACAATTCTTGATAAGCAGATAAGGCTTTTTCAATTGGGAAGCCAAGTCGGCTCATTCCAGTATCAATTTTGAGCCATACTTGAATGGGGTGTTTAATTTTGCAAGCTTTTAACAAACTAATTTGATAATCACTATGGATGACAGGTTGTGTATTGCAATCTGCAATGGCTTGTAATTCTTCATTATCCTGAAAGCCTTGTAAACATAGAATGGGGTGCAGAATACTGGCTGCGCGCAACTCGCTCGCTTCGCTTGCACATGTCACTGCAAAAGCGTCACTTTGATTCAATGCTTGCGCTGTTTTTGCTAAACCATGGCCATATGCATCCGCTTTAACAACTGATATAACCTTGGACTCTTTAGTGAAAGAGCGTAGAAATTGTAAGTTGTGAGCGAGACGTTCTAATCGTATTAATGCATACGCTGATCGTCTCATGAAGGATTCTCATGGTTGTAAATTTCGGGGATAAAATTTTCAAAACGAGTGTATTGCCCAAGAAAAGTCAAGCGCGTTTTGAATATAGGACCATTACGTTGTTTAGCAACAATTATTTCTGCAGTGCCTTTATCTGGACTTTCATCGTTGTAAACTTCATCTCGATAAATAAAAACAATTAGATCTGCATCTTGTTCAATTGCTCCTGATTCTCGTAGGTCTGACATGACCGGACGTTTATCAGTACGTTGCTCTAAGCTACGATTTAACTGCGATAATGCGATGACAGGTATATCGAGTTCTTTGGCTAGGGCTTTTAGAGATCGCGAGATTTCTGATACATCGTTTGTGCGATTTTCAGAGCTTCCGGTAATCTGCATAAGTTGTAAATAATCAATGATGATCAGCGATAAGCCATGTTCACGTTTGAGTCTTCGAGCGCGTGCACGAATTTCAGTAGGACTTAGTGCAGGGCTATCATCAATATATAACTTTGCATCAGATAACATTGAAACAGCGCTAGTTAGACGTGGCCAATCCTCTTCTGTAAGTTTTCCAGTGCGTATTTTTTGTTGATTAATGCGCCCGATAGAGGACAGCATACGCATCGTTAGCTGGTGGCTGGGCATCTCCATGCTGAAGATCGCAACGCATGATTGCTTTTGAATTACAGCATACTCTGCGATATTCATCGTTAAACTAGTTTTGCCCATAGAAGGGCGACCCGCAACAATAATTAAGTCGCCATTTTGCAAGCCCGAAGTATTTTCATCGAACTGATCAAAACCAGTTGCAATGCCCGTGATGTTATCACCGCGTTCATAGAGTTCGTCAATTCTTTCAACAGTTGTCTTAAGTAGTTCCTTCATGCCCTTAAAACCACTAAGTTGTCTAGCACCATGATCGCCTATTTCAAAAATTTTCTTTTCGGCAACATCAAGCAACTCTTTGCTACTTAAGCCTTGTGTTTGATAGGCAGATCCGGCAATTTCAGTGCCGGTACTGGCAAGTTTTCGTAAGACTGATTTTTCTCTTACGATATCTGCATAAGCAGTGATGTTAGCAGCGGTAGGAGTCTCTTTGGCAAGTGTCGCGACATATGCTGTGACATTTTCATTATTTATATTCGTGTCTTTTGCATGTTTAATTTTATCGGCGAGGGTGACGACATCAAAAGGTTGATTGTGGTAAGCCAACTCAGAAATGGCTTGAAAAATGATGCGGTGATCAAACAAATGGAAATCATCTTCATTAAGTTTATCCGCTACTTGATCCCAAGTATTATTTTCTAGCATTAAGCCGCCAAGTACGGCTTGTTCAGCTTCAAGCGAATATGGTGGTGTACGTAAAGTCTCTGTATTCGGAGGAGTGTACGCGTCGCTGGAAATAATTTCGGCCATTTTGGATTGTATGTTTATTCTTCCGGAACAATATGAATGGTAATTGTGGCATTTACATCTGTATGTAAATGTAATTCAATTTCATATTCACCAATATTTCTGAACGCTCCCTCTGGCATACGGATCTCGCGTTTTTCAACGTCGTGACCATTCTCTTTTAGTGCTTCTAATACATCAACGTTACCAACAGAACCAAATAATTTTCCTTCACTAGATTCTTTTGCTGGGATGGTGATGGTAGTGCCATCAAGCTTGGCTTTGCGTTCTTCGGCGCTCGAAAGTACTTCGGCGGCTTGCGCTTCAAGTTCAGCGCGACGTGCTTCAAATTCAGCAATGTTTTCCGCTGTCGCAAATTTTGCTTTGCCTTGAGGGATAAGATAATTGCGCGCATAACCTGATTTCACTGTAACCTTGTCTCCCAGTGCGCCCAAGTTTTCGACTTTAGATAATAAAATAACTTCCATGATGTTTCCTTTATAGATAAGTGTTACTAATTAGCTTCAATTTTTTTACGTAAGTTAAAGAAACTGTCAGATAAGCCCAACAGTATTACGATGAAAATTGCTTGAGGTATAAATATCACCAGCAGGTAGCTAACTACTAGCCATAGCTTACCCTTTTTCATCGTGGCGCATAAGACATGTATGATGGTCATACCCTGTATGCCGAATAGGATGCTGAGGATTCCGCAAAGCTGCGCCGCATAGGCCGATTGTGTCGTAATTGCCCAGATGCAAGTTGCGATCGAAATCGCAGCCAAGGCATGACCCAGGCGCACTTCACGAAAATCTGTTTTGTACTGTTCGCTATCTTTTGCTTTGCAAAATAGCCAATATCCAAAATATAGAATGCTGCAATGTACTAATACAACTGAGGCAATCATCACGCCTGTCATGTACTCAGCAATTTCACGAATAGAGTTAGCGCTTTCTTCTGGTGATACACCACTGGCTTCAAACATGCTGGTTAACATCGGCGATATAGCCGCTTCCCAAAAGGATACGTCCTCGGGGAACATAAGCTTGATCAAAATAAAGCACAGCGCGCCTAATATGGCAGCAGCTTGTAGTGTAAACGAAAGAGAACGTGTTCGATAAAATAAGGTGGCAAGAATTAGGCTAGGAAATAATTGTGCAAGCGTTATAGATAATCCAATCAGTGCATTGCCCAAGAAAAAGAAAGTGGATACGGATAGAGCAAGTCCTACTAGGATGGTGATGAGTGTGCTGTTCTTGGGATCAACGTATAGTGTGATTAATACCAATGCTGCACCACTGATTATGGCGGCTAATGGAAAGGCGATCGCCAAAGACAAGAATCCAAACACAACTGTGAAAGCCGGAAGCTTCCCAGAGACAGTGAAGTTGGCAAAGTTTTTGAACATATTAAAATACCGTCATTCTGATATTGATTCAGAATGACGGACTACTTTAATGTTGGTCGCTATATGGTAGTAGCGCCAAATAACGCGCACGCTTAATAGCAGTCGTTAACTGACGTTGATACTTAGCTTTTGTTCCTGTGATTCGACTAGGAACAATTTTGCCTGTTTCGGTAATGAAATCTTTCAATAAGTCGATATCTTTGTAATCAACATACTTGATGCCTTCTTCAGTGAAACGACAATATCTTCTGCGACGGAAATACTTAGACATGATTACTCTTCTCCTTCAGTTTCGACAGCGGGTTCTTCTGTCGCTTTAGCTTCTTCTTCAGCAGGAGTTTCTTTTGCAACAGTTTCATCGGGGGCTGCTTTGGTTTCACGCTCTTTCTCTTTTTCTAGAGATTTAATCATGGGCGAAGGCTCTGTGATAGCTTCTTTACAGCTGAGAACTATATGTCTTAAGACAGCATCATTGAAACGAAAAGCACTGACTAATTCATCCAACGTGTTTTGGTCTGTCTCGATATTCATCAAAACATAATGAGCTTTAAGGATTTTATTAATTGGGTAGGCAAGTATGCGTCTGCCCCAGTCTTCCTGGCGGTGGACTTTGCCGTTGCCGTTCTCAATCATGGTGCGGTATCGATCTACCATGGCCGAGACTTGATCTGACTGATCCGGATGGACCAGAAATACGATTTCGTAATGTCTCATGTATTCTCCTTGTGGACATTGTCTCCCTGCTAGTGACATTTTTAGCAGTGGAGAAAGGATGGGTTGGTCAAAGACTAACCCGGTTAAATTGAGCAGCGAAGTGTACGCGAGAGCTACAGTAGGCGCAATAATTAATCTGGCTTGGAATCGCTATTTTGTCTTTGTCTTACCGCTTCGTATAGGAAAATGCCAGTTGCGACTGAAACATTCAGGCTCTCGACGTCTCCGAGCATAGGCAGGGCGAATAGCTGATCACATTTTACCTGGGTCAATCGCCTGAGACCTTGACCTTCAGCACCCATGACAATTGCACTGGGATGGCTGAGATTGGAGTCATATATTGAGTGATCAGATTCTCCTGTAGCACCATATACCCAAACACCTGCCTTTTTGATTTGGTCTAAAAATCGAGCAAGGTTGGGTGTGCGAACAATTTTCAAACGCACCGTCGCACCGGATGCAATTTTGTGGACGGTGGGTGTGAGTGGGGCAGAATGGCGTTGTGGCAGAATCACCGCATCAACTCCTGCCGCGTCAGCCGAACGCAAACACGCACCTAAATTATGAGGGTCGCTGACTTCGTCAAGAATCAATAATAAGGGTGGCTCAGAAAAAGAAGCTAGGTTTTCAACTAGGTCATGTTCGTCAAGCAGTTTTGTTGGGCTGCATGATGCAGCAATTCCTTGATGATGTGTGCTTTCGCATATTTGATCGAGTTTATTGTGTTGAGTTTGCTGGATTGAAACGCCTGATTTTTTTGCTTGTTCAATTAACTGATCGATACGTTTGTTACATTTGTTTTGTTCTACCCATATAGATTGAATTCTTTCGGGTTGCCAGCGTAGTAAAGAGCTGACGGTATGAATGCCGGGGAAGATTTCTTTTTTACTCATCTCGCGTACTACAAACGCTCACTGCTTTGTTGAAATTCTTTTCAAACTCGTGATTTATTGCATATAAACTCCTCGTTTTCAAAAAATTTTGCATTGCTCTCAACGTTTTCAATATCCGACATAACATCTGATTTATACGAACGTTGATATAATTACTAAAGCTCATTTTCGGCTAGATTTTCTTTTGCGTACAGATGATGTTTTTTTGCCTGATTTTGATTTTTTTTTACTAGTGCGCTTAGTTTTTTTCGTTTCTTGTAAGATGAAATCTATTTTACGCTCGTCTATGTCAACGCGCGAAACTAAAATCTTAACTTTGTCACCAAGCCGATAAGTCTGGTGCGTTAATTCTCCTTCCAGTGTCATAGTCGCGGGTTCAAAATGATAGTAGTCATCAGACAGAGTACTAATGTGCACTAAACCTTCTACAAAAACATCGGTGAGTTCTACAAATAAACCAAAAGAAGTTACACTTGTTATCTCACCTGGAAATACTTGACCAATTTTATCTTGCATAAACTCGCATTTCAGCCACATCTCCGCATCGCGTGTGGCATCATCCGCACGCCGTTCTGTCATTGAGCAATGCTCACCATGAAGGACCATCTCGTTATGTGTGTAGAAAAATGTATCGGCTTTTTGTTTTTTAGTTAGATGACTAATGGCACGATGAACAATTAAATCAGGATAACGACGAATAGGTGACGTAAAGTGGGCATACAAAGGATGTGATAAACCAAAATGTCCTACATTATCTGGACTGTATATTGCCTGTGACAGTGAGCGCAACAGCATAGTCTCTATCCAACGATCTTCTTGTCGTTGATTAATTTGATTAATGAGATTAGCGTAATGCTTAGGCTCAGGTTTTTCGCCACCTGCTAAACTCAGTCCTAATGGCTTCAAAAGCTGGCGTAGTTCTTTTAGCTTCGTATCGGATGGGCCTTCATGAATTCGGTATAGGCCAGGAAATTTATTTTTGCTTAGATATCTTGCAGCAGCGACATTAGCCGTAATCATGCATTCTTCTATTATTCGATGAGCGTCATTGCGATGATAAGGATAAATTCTGGTAATTTTTTGATTTGGTCCAAATTCGATTTTGGTTTCAGTAGTATGAAAATCAATAGCCCCACGTCCAACGCGATCTGATAATAATGCTTTAAAAAGCGAATACAAATTATCAAGTGGTGTACATAGTTCACCTAGTTTTTTTCGAGCTTGTACTTTCTTATCAACAATTCCTGCTGCAACTTCAGTATAGGTTAAGCGTGCATGAGATTTGAATACGGCTTTATAAAATTTATAACTGCGCAAGCGACCTTTGGATGTAATCCTCATTTCACAGACGAGTGATAGGCGAGGAATATCAGGATTGAGAGAACATAAGCCGTTTGAAAGACTTTCAGGTAGCATTGGTATAACGCGTCCGGGGAAATATACCGATGTGCCACGCCAGTGTGCCTCTTTATCTAATTCACTTCCTGGTTGAACGTAAAAAGATACGTCTGCGATCGCTACATATAACTTCCAACCATCATTAATCGGTTCGCAGTAAACAGCATCATCGAAATCTTTTGCGTCTTCACCGTCTATTGTCACAAATGGTAGATGCTGTAAGTCTTCTCGGTGGGAAGACTCTTCAATAATAGAATCTTCACTAAATGATTTAGCTTCTTCTATTGTTTCTTCAGGAAAAACATTTGGAAGAGCATGAACGCGAATAGCAATGTCAATTTCCATGCCTGGCGCCATGTGTTCGCCAAGTATTTCAATAATTTCACCAATCGGTTGATTGCGTCGGGTAGGTTGCTCAATTATTTTGGCAGTGACTATCTGTCCTTGTTTAGCGTCATGTCGCCCTGTTGGTGGAATAAATATATCTTGAGTGATTCGTTTATTGTCTGGGATTACATAGCCCAAGCCACGTTCTTCATGGTAACGGCCAACCACAGTTTCATTTTGTCGCTCAACCACTTCAACTAAGTGACCTTCTTTGCGTCCATCACGTTTGATATGGGTGATGCGTACTACCGCTCTGTCGCCATGCAATGTCGCACGCATCTCTCTCGGCGATAAAAAGATATCTTTCTCATCGCTTTCATCGGGTGACAAAAATCCAAAACCATCTGGATGAGCAATGATGCGCCCACGTACTAAATCTGCATGACCTACTGGGAGAAAAGAACCTTGACGATTTCGTACAATCTGGCCATCGCGCTCCATTGCCCTTAGACGGCGTTCAAGAGAGACTAGGTCGTGCTCTTTTTTTAGTCCTAATAACTTCTTGAGTTTGGTGAAAGTCGCAGGGCCTGTATGTTTCTCAAGCTGATCAAGTATATATTCTCGACTAGCAATAGGATTGGCATATTTTTTAGCTTCTCTATCCGCATATGGATCAGTCGCTTTCTTATTCTTTTTTTGTCTAGCCATGAACTAATAAGTGCTTGAGGTGAAGTTTGTTGGGATAACTATCAATATTACTCGGTTATTAAACGAGTTTTTTAGCAATTAAGGGATATTAAAAAATTTCTGAGGCTTAGTTCACATTTTGTTTTAATCAGATTGTTAATATTAGATCTTAATTTCATATAGATCTTTGCTATGAAAGATAAATCCAAACTAGTAATTCGACAGAATTCTGATCGTCGACAGCACAGTTTTGGGGACAATGATTTTCCTATGTCATTGCCAAGCGGCGAAGTGGTGTTGCATGATCGAAGGTCAAATCCGGATCGCAGAAAATCGGGAATTGAAACCGAAGAGATAACGGTATCGAAGGACGAATTCAAAAAGTTATTCAAATCCTTTAGCTAAATTAGCGATTAATTAAAACTTAATATAATATTTTTCTAGGGCGGCGTATATTTTGGAACTTTCTGGAATGGCATTTTGATCATTCCCCATAATCGATTCCATTCATTCGATGAAAATTGTTTTCCAAGCCCAAGTCGAAATCCGCTCTCGATCGATCTCATTGAGTAAGAGCTAAATATTCTATCCCATATTGAAAACACACTTGAATAATTAGAATTGGTTTCAGATTTTATATCTGAATGATGCAAGCGATGTATATGTGGTGTGACAATAAAGATTCTTAAAATACGATCTAGATTTTCATTAAGATTGATATTGCTGTGATGAAAAAGAATGATGGGTAATAAGATCACTTCATAAAGAATAAGTTGATTTAACTCTAAACCGAGAATTGGGATAATTAGAATTCTAGTTAGGCTAGAGAAAATAATCTCGACAGTATGAAAACGAACGCCCGTGCTTGCGTCCATATCTTTGTCAGCATGATGCACTTGATGGAAGCGCCATAGGAAAACGACTTTATGATTAAGTCTGTGCCAAATGTATTGCCATAAGTCGAGTAGGATAAAAGCAATTATATAAGAAGCGAATTGATCAAGATTCAATATGTTAAGCAGACCAAAATTGTTTCGTGTCGTCCAATCAAACACATGAATTAAAATAAAAACTAGCAGACAAACCGCTGTAAGCGAATTAATTAAGGCTAATGATAAATTGCGAATTGAATGCTGTAAGTGGTGTTGTCGGATATTAAAGTAAGGTATGAGGTACTCGAGTGTAAATAAAATCAAGTATACAAAAGCAAGTAGAAGTAGTTTGCTTGAGTATTCAAACATTTAAAATTGTACAAATGCGATATTCATCAAATACTGATTATAGATGAAAATAAAGTGATGCTGTGATTGATTTGTTAAAAAATGTTACGTCTTATCACGTTTTCACTGCGTTCCGGACCCGTTGAAATAATGTCAATTGGGACTTCTAAAAGCTCTTCTACTTTTTGTATATACGCTTTTGCGTTTTCTGGTAGCTTGCTAAATTCTGTGGCACCGACTGTAGAACTTTTCCATCCTGGTAGAGTGATGTAACTCGGCGTGCAGTTTTCTATATTTTCCGCATTAAGTGGAAGTGAATCAACGGTTAGATTGTTGATTGAGTATGAAGTGCAGATAGAAATCTCATCAAGATTATCGAGCACATCTAATTTAGTAAAACAGATACCCGTAATGCCATTAATTTGCATTGCGCGTTTTAGTGCGATGGCATCAAGCCATCCGCAACGTCTTTGTCTGCCTGTTGTTGCACCAAACTCATGGCCGCGTTCACCAAGCTCTTTACCGACAGTATCAAATAATTCTGTCGGGAATGGACCTCCACCAACACGCGTCGTATAAGCTTTTACAATACCTAACACATAATCTAAAGAAGTGGGTGCAACGCCACTGCCGGCACAAACACCACCAGCTGTAGTGTTTGAAGATGTCACATATGGATAAGTGCCATGATCAATATCAAGCAAAGTGCCTTGTGCACCCTCAAATAATATTTTTTTGTTTTGTTTCTGTAATGCATTTAGACGCGCGCTTACATCGCTAATCATCGGGCTGATTTGTTCAGACCATTGATGCAGTTGGTCCGTCAGTTTTGCCATGTCACATGTGTCATGTTGATAATAGTTTTCCAGCACATAATTATGATAGTCCAAGATGCCTTCAAGTTTGGAAAGAGTGTTATCCATATTTAAAAAATCGCCCACACGTAAGCCTCGGCGTGCAACTTTATCTTCATAGGCTGGGCCAATGCCTCGGCCCGTTGTACCAATAGCCGATTTGCCGCGTGCTTTTTCGCGAGCTTGGTCTAAGAGAATGTGATAGGGGAGTATCAAGGGGCTGCTATCTGACAAAAATAATCGCTCACGTGCGTTAACGCCTTTTACATCAAGCTCTGCAAGTTCCTTGAGTAATGCTTCTGGTGAAAGCACAACTCCATTGCCGATATAGCATTCCACTGAGTTACGCAAGATACCTGAAGGTATTAGGTGCAAGATAGTCGTTTCTTCACCTACCACAATTGTATGGCCAGCATTATGACCTCCCTGAAAGCGAACAACGGCATCGGCCTCAGCCGTTAACATGTCAACTATCTTTCCTTTGCCTTCATCACCCCATTGAGTACCAAGCACGACAACATTTTTATTCATGATATTTCCTTCACAACCCATTTATTGTTTTCTTGTTGCAAGCTGTGGGTACAGCCAATTGACCTTGCTTCATCAAGTGAATCACTGAGTGCGGAAATAACGATACCTCCATTTGCTCTTAATTGCGAAATTGTTGCGGATAAATCAGCATCTTCAATGCTTGGTGCAAAAATAACTCGATCTGTTTTTTCCAGTTTTTGATTTGAGGCTGTAATCAGCTGACGCAAGTCTGCACTGAATCCGGTCGCAGGACGCGCGCGTCCAAATGATTCTCCGATATTGTCATAGCGACCACCACGCGCAAGTTCATTGCCACTATCAGCGCAAAATGCGGTAAATACGATACCGTGCTGGTAGTGATAACCGCGTGATTCAGCTAGATCAAAGTGGATTTCGATATTGGGTATTTTGGAAGTAATTGCAAAGCTAATTTGCTCAAGATAATCCAGACATTGCAATAGCTTTGCACCTCCTGCGCTTAGTGAGGAGCGCGCACGTTCAATGACATCTTGTTTGCCATGCAAATTTACTAAATCCAATATAGAGGATTTAATTTCATTGGAGCATTCGACTTCGGACATCAACTTTTCAATATCAGGTAAAGATTTGTGTTGAAGCATTTGATACAGATCATTCTGAACTTCGAAATTAAAGTTTGATTTAGTCATCAAGGTTTCAAAAATACCTGTGTGGTCTAAATCTAATAATATCGTATTGATACCACAAGCATTAATCGTGGATGTCATTAAAGAAATAATCTCAAGGTCGCTTTCCATACCGCTGTGGCCATAGAGTTCCGCACCAATTTGAAGTGGGCTGCGAGTACCACCCGCAGTTTCTGGTCGCGTATGCAAAACAGTGCCGCAATAACAAAGACGGGTAGGAGTATTCGACTTCAGCATGTGGGCATCGATGCGAGCGACCTGTGGCGTCATATCTGCACGCACACCCATGGTTCGACCCGTTAGTTGATCGGTCAGCTTGAAAGTTTGTAGGTTTAAATCTTCACATTCGCCAACTAAAAGTGAATCTAGGAATTCAATAAATGGTGGGATAACAAGCTGATATCCCCAAGATGAAAATAAATCTAATAATTGTCGTCTGTGCAGCTCGATGATGGATGCATCTTCAGGCAGGACTTCTTCGATACCAGCCGGTAACAGCCAGCGATTACGTGGGGACATATCTTTTTAACTAGGTTTAACGAAATATTGTTAAGAGTACCACGCCAATCATCATACTCACTAATCCCATTATGCGTAACGCTTGATCAGACATCTCAAAGATATTTTGCCAAGCTTTCCTCAAGGTCTTTGGGCTGGCAAATGGCAAAATACCTTCAATAATCAACACTAATGCACATGCGACCAGAAGGTCATTCCACATGACTGGCTATGTCTGATTAGGGTTTAGACTGATTGAAATATTTAAAGAACTGCGAGTCAGGTTCAATCACAAGAATATCGTTTTTACTAGTAAACGTTTCTTTATATGCAGTTAAGCTTTTAGTTAGTGAATAAAATTCTTTATCTTGGTTGAAAGCTCTTGCGTATATGTCGGCGGCGGTTGCATCGCCTTCACCACGTAGCTGCTCAGAAGTTTTATATGCATCTGCCAAAGTGACTTGTCGTTCTCTGTCTGCTGCCGCGCGAATTCTTTCAGCCGATTCTCTTCCACGCGCACGGAAATCTTTAGCTACACGATCTCGCTCGGCGCGCATTCTGTCGTAAATTGACCCGCTGATGTTTTGCTCATAATCGATTCGCTTAACTCGTAGATCTACGACTTCGATGCCCAGCTGTTTTGATTTCTCATTAGCTTTTACAACCAGTGCAGTCATGATGTTTGCGCGTTCTCCAGAGACGGCTTCAATAATTGTCCGTGAAGCGAATTCAGCACGTAATTCATCTTTTGTGATCTGTGCTAAGCGGCTATTAGCAACGTTTTCGTTACCATTTGTGGCAACAAAGAAATCCCGCACATTATCTATTTTCCATTTAACAAAGAAGTCGACTAAAACATACTTCTTTTCACTCGTAGGAAATAGTTCTGGTGGAATATCTAATGTTAAAATTCTTGAATCAAACCATCTGACATTGTTAACAAAGGGTACTTTAAAGTGTAAGCCAGGTTCAATATCTGCTTGTTTTATTTCACCGAATTTGAAAAGAATGGCACGCTCGGTTTCGTCAACAGTGTATGTACACAAGCCAAATACAGCGACAACGATGATGGTGGCAGCAATGATAATTTTAGAAATCATATCAGCGACTCTCTCTTCCGCGTGTGGTGCTTCGCGGTAAGTTCTGGTTTGTGCTGCTTGAAGAACTCGTTGATCCTAGATTAATTGATCCTCGAGGCATTTCTTCATGCTGCATTAATTTATCTAACGGCAAGAACATTAAGTTATTTCCGTCCTTGATATCAATCATGACTTTTGAACTGTTATCGTAGACGGACTGAGCAGCTTCTAGGTATAAACGCTCACGCGTCACATCGGGCGCTTTAGCATATTCGGCTAATAGCGCTAAAAATCTTTCAGCTTCACCTTCTGCTCTGGCGACGATTGCCTCTTTATAACCTGTCGCTTCTTCAATAATGCGAGCCGCTTCACCTCGAGCTTGTGGGACAATGGTGTTGGCATAAGCTTGTGCTTCTTGAATGAATCTCTCTAAATCCTCTCTCGATTTGATCACGTCATCAAATGCGCTTTGAACTTCTACCGGAGGTTGAGTTTTGACTAAGTTAAGAGTGGTAATTTCAATGCCTGACTCATAGCGATTTAAAAGATCTTGCATTAAGGTCTTCGTATCTGCCCCAATCACTTCTAAGCCTTCATATAAAACGAAGTCCACTTGGCTTTTACCTACCACTTCTCGAATAGTGCTTTCCATTGCTTGTTTGATGGTGAGTTCTTGTGCGCGGACATTGAATAAATAATTCGGAGCATCATTAATGATGTATTGGGCGGCAATCACAATTTCTACAATGTTTTCATCCTTGGTTAACATTGTCGTGCGGTGATTCGAATCCCGTACTTTTGCCATATCGACTCGACGCAACTCTTGAATTGGATAAGGCATATGCCAGTGTAAGCCTGGTCCAGTGGTTTCTTTATACTTTCCAAATTGCAGTATGACGCCTGCTTCACCGTCGGTAATTGTATAAATTCCACTTGCACCCCAAATAATTAGGGCAACGACAATTGCGATGACTCCCAGTCCCGCGATATTGCTACCGCCTGAACCGCTGCCAGCGCCGCCGCTTCCACCGCTCTTGCCTCCAAAAATTCCACCAAATTTGCGGCTAAGTTTCTGAAATATCTCATCTAAATCAGGCGGGCCTTGGTTTTTTGAATTTCTATCCCAAGGGTCTTGATTGTTGTTACCTGGGCTGTTCCAGGGCATGGGGCACTCCGTGTTAATTTATTTATAGAATTCAGAGGCGCATTCTATTCATTTTGAAGATAAAAATCAGCTAAATGCCTATATAGAAAAAAGGGAAAAGCTTATATCTTGATCATTGGTAATGGACGACTTGTAAAATTAAACCTCAGGCGGCTGGGTGACGAAGATTTTCTACCTTATTTTCTTGTATGTAGTCAGTAAAACGTTCCAGGAGTTCCTGGTTCAATGATGCCTCAATCTCCCAAAGATTTTCTGAGGTGAAATTTTCTTCAAGAATAGCATTTTGATTGTAAAGCAAAGTGCGTAGATCAGATTGTTCCAAAGGTATACTTAAAGAAACAGTTGTACGTTGATGATCAAAAAATTGTAACAGTGCGGAATTTAATAAATGTATTCCTTGATTTTTTAATGCTGAAATCCATACGCGATTGATTTCATTGTTCTCGCCTATGTCGATATGGGGAATGTGCCTAGTTTGGTCGATTTTATTAAACACTAATAATTGGGGGACTTCTTCAGCACCAATATGTCTCAGCACTTCGTTAACTTGTTCAATATGTTCATTTCTTTGGTCATTACTGCAATCGACGATATGCAATAACAAGTCAGCCTCGCATGTTTCTTGCAAAGTAGCATGAAAGGCATCAATTAAACCATGCGGTAAATTTTGAATAAACCCTACCGTATCTGCAAGAATAACAAGTTGGGATTTGCTTAACTGAAGTTTCCGCAGGGTCGGGTCTAGTGTGGCAAATAACTGATCGGCTTGATAGACCTCTGCAGTCGTTATGCAGTTAAAAAGAGTAGATTTACCTGCATTGGTATAGCCAACTAATGCGACTGTTGGGACTGAATTTTTTTTGCGTGACTGTCGGCCTTGTTCACGTTGACGACGAACTTTTTGCAAGCGTTTTTCTAGGTGTTTGACTCGTTGAGATAATAAGCGTCGGTCAGTTTCTAGTTGGGTCTCACCCGGGCCACGTAGACCAATCCCACCTTTTTGTCTTTCTAAGTGAGTCCATCCACGAACTAAGCGTGTCGATAAAAATTTTAATTGCGCGAGTTCGACTTGCAGTTTGCCTTCATGTGAACGCGCGCGTTGCGCAAATATATCCAGTATTAAGCCAGTGCGGTCTAAAACCCTACATTTACTAGCTTTTTCGATATTTCGCTCTTGGCTGGGTGATAGATTGTAATTGAATAGTAATAATTCGATTTTCTCGGCTTCTACCAAAGCAGCTAGTTCTTCGATTTTTCCATGCCCGAGTAAAAAACGTGCTTCAGGTTTTGGTCGCGTATAAGTAACGAGACTCACTTCTTCAGCACCAGCGGAGCTTGCTAATAGTTGGAATTCTTCAGTATCCGCAGCATCGAGGCTACGGCCAAATTCTGGATGGATTAATAGCGCACGCTCACCCGATTTGGGGCGTTCAAACATGTTGTTGGAGGCTCCAGTCTTGCTGGGTCAGATTATTCGCTTGGTTCGTCAAACGGGATCTTGATGGACTTAGCTGGGACAATAGTAGAAATAGCGTGCTTATAAACCATTTGATTGACCGAATTTTTTAGCACGATGACAAATTGATCAAAAGAATCTATTTGTCCCTGCAGTTTGATGCCATTCACCAAATAGATCGAAACAGATACTTTCTCTTTTCTTAACGCGTTTAGAAAGGGTTCTTGTAATGTTTGCCCTTTAGACATAGCAACGGCTCCTAACCTTTATTGTTGTTTTTAATCGTATTGTTGAGAGCAGGGATCATAACTGTCCCTTACTCGTTAGTTTACCAGCTCGTACTAGGCAATTGGGAAATTATTTCATGGCAAATTTCTTCCTTAGATAGCACAAAAGGATCATATAGGAAGGTATTGGGATAATGCCTGATCCAGGTCAGCTGGCGTTTGGCAAGTTGACGGGTGGCAGCAATCGCCTGATTTTTCATTTCTTCATATGAATTTTGGTATTCTAGGTGATACAAGACTTGCCGATAACCTATACAACGCATGGATGGTAGGTTAGGGCCGAGCTTCCACTTTTGTTTGAGGTTATGGACTTCCTCAATTACCCCATCAGATAACATTTGATTAAATCTATTTTCAATTAGTGTGTGTAAATGGGCGCGATCTTCCGGGTAAAGACCGATATTTATAATCGAAATATCGTTTCTGTTATTCGTCACTGATTGTTGAAAATCGGACATTTTGGTGCCTGTTATTTCATATACCTCCAATGCGCGTTGTATTCTTTGGGTATCGTTAGGGTGAATTTTGTCTGCGCTTTCGGGGTCACATTTGGCCAATTTTTGGTGTAATGCATTCCAGCCATGTTTATCTGCAAGTGCATTTAAGTTGTCTCTAACTTCTTTATTCGCAGGGGGCAATTCTGATAATCCAAATTGAAGCGAATAAAAATACATGATGGTGCCACCGACAAGCAGAGGGATTTTGTGAGATTGGTGTATTTGATCAATAAGTCGATTGGCGTCATTGCAGAATTCCGAAACAGAATATGTCTCATTCGGATCACGAATATTGATTAGGTGATGGGGTGCAATAGTAAGCGTCTCATTATCAGGTTTAGCGGTGCCAATATTCATCTCGCGATAAATCATTGCTGAATCCACGCTGATAATTTCAAACTGTTTTGTTTTAGATAAGTGAATTGCGAGATCTGTCTTGCCGCTTGCTGTTGGACCCATCATAAAAACAACGGGTAATTTCATTGAGTGCATTTCTAGCGACCTCGTAAGAATAATTTATCGAGATCCTTAATACTCAATTGAATCCATGTTGGACGTCCATGGTTGCATTGATTGCTGCGTTCCGTCTCCTCCATTGAGCGCAGTAATGCATTCATCTCGTGAGTTGTCATCTTTCGATTAGCACGAATTGAACCATGGCATGCGATGCTAGACAACATTTCATTACGTATTTCTTCTAAGCGTGTTGTGATTGAGGTTTTATTGAGATCAGAAATCACATCGCGAATAAGCGTATTAAGGTCTAAGTCACTCAGAACGCTTGGGATTGATCGAAGTTTAATGGAAGTATCACCAATACGATTGATTTCAAAACCAAATGACTCAAAAACATCTATATATCTTTCAAATAAGTCGGCTTCAGACTCAGCTAGTATAAATTTAAGAGGAACTAATAATTGTTGTTGGGATATTTCTTTGCTGGAATTTGAAATTTTTAGCTGTTCATAGACAATTCTCTCATGTGCAGCATGCATATCAACGAGTACTAGTCCCTCTTTATTTTGCGCTAAGATATAAATGCCATGTAGTTGCGCAATTGCATAGCCAAGCAAGGGGATATCATGCTCTTTATCGTGACTGTCCGTTGGATAGGTTTTGTAATTAGTCTGAGTTTCACTGACTTGAGGTGTATAAAGTTGTTGCAAATGCTCGAGGCTTGATGATGCAGTTGAAATATAGGATTGAGTTGGTGTTGATTGTTTATTTATGAAGGCACTTAGCTTGTCAAAGTTTTTCGAATCGATACTTTCACTGCGAATCTCACTAACTGCATTTTTAATTGTTTGGCGAATAAAGTCATGAATGGCGCGAGTATTATGAAAGCGCACTTCGTGTTTAGCAGGATGAGCATTTACATCAACATCACCAGGATCTATTTCTAGATATAATACATAAGCAGGATTGCGGCCGTGATATAGAACATCTTGGTAAGCCAATTTAATGGCATGACTGATGGTTTTGTCGCGAATATGTCGGTTATTAACATATTGGTATTGCAGGTCAGCTTGTGAGCGTGAAAAAGTGGGTGCGCTTATCCAACCCCATACTTTCATATTCATGCTTTGGTTCTCAATATAAATTGCATGTTCAACAAAAGTCTTACCCAATATTTTTTCTAGGCGATCTACTTTTTCGCTGTCATTTTGGGCGCAAGGCAATAAAAGTATAGTTTTTAGGTTGTGACGTACATTTATTGCGACATGAAAATTGGCTAAAGCAAGACGTTTAATTACTTGTTCGCAGTGTGAAAATTCTGTCTTTTCTGTACGTAAAAACTTTCGGCGCGCAGGAGTATTATAAAAAATATCATTGATCTCAACAGTGGTGCCTTTGGTGTGTGCGGCGGGTTTTAGTTCTTCCTTGTTAACTCCACCTTCATTTTGAAGTGTCCAGCCTTGGCTGGAAGACTCTGAATTAGATGTAAGTGATAGACGTGATACCGAAGCGATGCTAGGCAATGCTTCCCCACGAAATCCTAAGCTATGAATGTTTTGTAAATCACCTAATGACTGAATTTTTGAAGTCGCATGGCGGGTGAGTGCCGTAGTAATTTCCTCTTTTCGAATGCCAGTACCGTTGTCACGTATTACTATTCTCTGTATGCCACCTCGTTCAATCTCAATAAATATTTCACTAGAAGTAGCATCTATACTATTCTCCAATAGTTCTTTAATAACTGATGCAGGTCGTTCAATAACTTCACCTGCCGCAATCTGGTTGATTAGGTTATCAGGCAACTTTTGGATACTGGCGCGCATTTAATTAGCCAAGCGCTTTAGGTTCTTCGTCTGTGAGTTCAAACATTTGTTTGATACCTTCTAGTGCAAATTCACAAAAAGCCTTTTCATTTCCCCATTGAGAATCTGTACTGATCACGTGCTCTTGCTGATCAGATAAGACGCGCACACGATAGGCTGGCTTTGCATCTTTCGACGAAGTCATTTCACACGTAATGTATACTTCTGGTTCAGTATTACCTTCACGCATGACAGCAATGATATATAAATAATCTATCGGATCATTGCTTTGTACATCGGCTAATAATGTGATGGAAAATTCGCCAAACTGGTAACGTTGCTTTGGGAATGCTGATTGAATATGAGGCCTTGCCATTTTAAATATGAATTAGAATTATGAGTAAAGAAGTTATTCGTTTATTTCCAGGTGCTGGGGAGTCTGAACCTTTGAAGGGATTGTATCTTAGAAGGCCAATTCTTGCTGAAGGAAATCCCACAAGACCTATAGTTTACGCGAATTTTTTGTCCAGCTTAGATGGGCGAATTGCTTTATTCGATGCTCAGAATAATCAATATGTTTTGCCGTCTCAATTAAAGTGTGATGAGGACTTCCAGCTATTCTTAGAATTATACGCACAGGCCGATTGTATAATTACACATGGCGGATATATGCGGTCTTTAGCAGCTGGAAGACTGGGTAACGTATTACAATTACCCAAACATAAATCGGTTAACTATTTACATCAATGGCGAAAGCAGCATGAATTAGCCACATCTCCAGATGTTGTCATTCTAAGTGGGAGCCTAGATTTTCCATGGGATGATTCATTGAATAGCTCAGGGCAAAATGTGCATCTTGTAACAGGAGGTAATACAGAAGGCAGTCAGATTCAAAATTGGCAGCGAGCGGGTCATAAGATCCATCAATTTGGAAACAAGGATTTCGTAGATGTTGAGTTGCTGATGGAATTTTTACATGGACAAGGGTATAAGTCTGTGTACTTAGTAGCGGGACCTCATTTACTGCAAGATTTAATGATGCGTGGATGGGTTGATCATTTCTTTCTGACCATTAGCCAGCAATTTTTGGGTGGAGAAAGTTTTAAAACTTTGTTCTCTGGCCCAGTTTTAGAACATCATGGACGTTTACAATTAGAACGTTTGTATATGGATTTGGAAAGTTCGAATGGAGTAGGTCAGTTATACTCCGAATATGTTCTTAAAGATTAAATAAAAAAAGAGAATCTTAATTATGGAATTTATTTCAGATTATGGAATGTTTTTAGCTAAAGCTGTGACAATACTGGTTGTGGTTTGGCTTATTGTTGCTTTGATTGTGTCTGCGTCACAAAAACAGCAGGATGAGGATCAGATAGAAATCAAAAACCTTAACAAAAAATTTGCACACATGAAATTACTAATGCAACAGGCATTACTAAGTAAAAAAGAAGTGAAAGCGCTAGCCAAACAGATTAAAAAAGATAATAAAAAGAAAGATGATGGTCGAAAGCGTGTGTATGTGTTGAATTTTGTAGGGAATATTAAAGCTAGTGCCGTTAAGCATATGCGTAAAGAAATTACTGCATTACTATCAGTTGCAACTTCTAATGATGAGGTTGTTGTTTGTTTAGAGAATGCCGGAGGCATGGTGCATGAACATGGATTGGCAGCATCACAATTGCAGCGAATAAAAGAGCGAAATATCCCACTCACTGTCGCCGTAGATAAAGTAGCCGCTAGTGGTGGCTATATGATGGCATGTGTTGCCGACCGTATTCTTGCAGCTCCTTTTTCTATAATTGGCTCAATTGGTGTCATTGCCCAAATACCTAACTTTAATAAATTACTCGAGAAGCATGGCATCGAATACGAGCAAATTAAAGCAGGAGATTTCAAGCGTACATTAACTATGTTTGGGAAAAATACTGATGAAGATCGTGCACGATTTACTGAACAGATGGAAGAGACACACGATTTATTCAAAGAATTTGTTGCCGATAATCGATCGCAACTTGACATTGCTAAAATTGCTACTGGTGAACATTGGTTGGGTAAAAAAGCACTCGAGCTTGAATTGGTTGATGAGTTGATTACCAGTGATGATTATTTATTGAAGCAGAGTGAGGATGCTGACGTTTACGAGATTAAACATAGCTCGCCAAAAAGTTTTAGTGAAAAAATAATGGGCAATGCGCAAATGGCATTTGATAGGGTGTTGACGGCATGGTGGGAAAAAAAGCTACTAACCTAGGGTATTAGACTTCTGGAATTATAAGCTTTTGACCTACACGGATTTTATCCGTTGTTAACGAATTGACGTTTCTTAGCGAATCTAGGCTAACGCGGTACTTGACCGCAATGCCTGAAAGAGTCTCGCCATTTTTAATGGTATGAGAGTCTAGTTTATTGATATGAGCGTAGCGTGACTCTTCAGGTGCATTGCGTTGAAAATATATCTTGATTCCCCTGAACACAGATACTGCTAGCTTTTGTTGATGTGTTGCTGAGCGTAATTTTTTTTCTTCGCTTGGGTTTGAAATAAATGCAGTCTCTACCAAAATCGATGGAGTATCGGGTGACTTCAAAACTGCAAAACCTGCTGACTCTATACGCTCGCGGGTCTTGCCTATACGCTTTAATTCGTTTTTAACATAGCCGGCTAACTCTAAACTTTCATCGATAGTGGCTGATTGAGATAAGTCGACAATGACTTTTTGTAACATTTTGTCCTTGCCATCTAACTCAACACCTCCAATGGAGTCGACACTATTTTGATTTTTAGCCAATATCTTAGCCGCCTCACTGCTAGCACCATTTTTTGACAGTACATACACAGAAGAACCTCGAACGCGTCGGTCTTTGACGGCATCGGCATGAATCGAAACAAACAAGTCAGCTCCCTTGTCTCGCGCGAGTTTCATACGGCCACGTAAAGTTAAAAATTTATCGTTATTGCGTGTAAGAACAGCGCGCATGCCTGGTTCTGCATTCACAAGTTTTGCTAAACGTTTAGATATTTGTAAGTTGACTGTTTTCTCATAGGTACCAGCATAACCAACAGCACCTGGGTCTTTGCCGCCATGCCCGGGATCAATTGCAATGACTAACTCTCTTGCATAAATTGTAGGTTTAGATTTTTTAATTGGAACAGCAGGCTTTGTCACCTTGGCAATAATATCTTCTGAGTCTGTTTTCTTAATAGCTTTTTTTACGGGTTTGGTCTGAATAGCAGAAGTGGATTTTTTTGCTTTTGGAATTGGGTCAACTTTGGCGACTGTGACCGTTTTCGACTGGTTGGACCTCAAGTCAATGACAAGTCGATGATTCGTTTTCTGATTAGGCGGCAGCACAAAACTTTTGGGAATGGATGTTTGATTCAAATCCAATACAAGGCGTAATTTGCCGTCCTCACGATGCGCATAACGTAATTTGTTAACAAATGACTTGCTAAAAACGGATTGATTTACATTTGTAGCAAGTTTTGCATTGCTCAGATCAATCACGACGCGAGTTGGGTTATTAAGTGTAAAAATTTTATATTTTGGGGGGGTACTTGTATCAAATACCACGCGGGTGACTTGGTCATTTTTTGCCACGCGAATATTCTTTACATCGAGTTTGCCCGCTGCTAATAAGGATGGGCTGATTGAGAAAATCAGCGCTGTCAGGATGACATAAGATATGGCTATGCGAAAAATGTTTTGAAACTTTTTATTGTGCACCCTGATTTAACTCCAGCTATTGATCGCCGAATTCCTATAACTTTAGCAAAAATAATAACCTATCGGCAATTATTCAATCAAATTATAAATAATTGGTTGGATTTAGTGGGATTTATGGTCTAACTGTAGCGCGCCTTCCTTGGGAGTCGTATTGAATATCAATCTCTATAGTCGCTTTAGGTACCATCGATTTACCCAAGTCGGGCCACTCAAAAAAACAGATGCTAGAATTGTTCTGGTATTCACTCAAGCCGAGGTAATCCAACTCTTCGGGGTCAGAAATTCTATATAAATCAAAGTGATGCACTTCTTTATCTGGCAATGAATAACTCTCGACTAAGGTGAAAGTTGGGCTTTTGACTAATCCTTGATAGCCGAGTTCACGCAGTGCGCCGCGCACTAGCGTTGTTTTCCCTGCACCCAAATCGCCACGCAAATAGACGCAAGCAGGCGGAGATATGTTTTTGATGATGGACGCGCCAAATTCTTCCATTTCCTCAGGTGAGCTTATGAGTTTTGGCATGGATTGACTAATTTAATGAGTTCTGGGAAAAGATCAGAGGCTAATAACCCACGCGTGCCAAATTGAGAAATTCTTTCAGCAGCTAATCCATGGATGGTTGTTGCACATTCTGCTGCGTCGATAGGGGTCAGGCCTTGTGCGATAAAGCTACCGATAATACCTGCCAGCACATCGCCCGTACCCCCCGTGGCGAGCGCTGCATTTCCATTAATACAAAAGCCCATACTATCTTTATAAATAAGTGTGCCCGCACCTTTTAGGACAATGACGCCATGATATTTTTCTTGAATAGCTTTTACCGCGGCAAGGCGGTTGAATTCGATTTCGGTTTTTTCACACGCAAGTAGTCTTGCAGCTTCGCCGGGGTGCGGTGTCAAAATCCAATGGTCTCTTTGGTTGGGATTGTGACTTAACAAAGTTAAAGCGTCCGCATCAACGACGACGGGTTTTTTGATGTCAATAAATCTGGCAAAAAATCGCCTAGCCCATGCATCCTTGCCTAATCCAGGGCCGAGCACAATGACGTCCGCTAAATTAATCAGATTCCCCATATCACTTGGTTGATGGATGCCTCGTACCATGATGGAAGAACAACTAGAGGCGATCGCATTAACGTTATCGGGATGGGTCACAACGCTGACTAGTCCCGCACCGCTGCGTGCAGCACCAATTGCAGCTAGTGCAGCAGCATTGGGGTATCCAATATTGCCACCAATCACTAGAACATGCCCAAAGTTATTTTTATGTGAACTGGGTTTGCGCCGCGGCAGTAATGCTTTATGTGTAGTAGGGCTTAATGTATTTCCGATAGGTTCGATTTGACTGAAAACAGTGTTAGGCAACTCCAAGTCATGAACAATCACTTCGCCAGTATTATCACAGGCTTGCCCTGTAAGGAGTCCTGACTTCAGCCCAATAAAAGTAATTGTGGTATTTGCGCAAACTGAGATATCCATCGGTATGCCTGTATCAGAATTTAATCCCGAAGGAATGTCTAAGGCTAGGGTAGGTGCTGAGTGTTGATTAATTTGGGTAATAACATTAACCACTTCACCTTCGATAAGACGATTAAGTCCAATACCAAATATGGCATCAACGATGAGATCACAATGGGGAAGTTCTCCCTCATGCTTATAGAGTTCACCACCTTGATCTAAAAATTCACTGCATGCGTGCAGCGCATCACCTTGGAGCTTATCTGGAGACATGATCGGAATCACGGCACAATTGTATTCTGTGCTATCGAGTAGGCGCGCAAGTACATATCCGTCACCTGCGTTATTACCACCTCCAGCAATTATTAATATTCTGCGAGCAGAAGGAAATTTGTTTGTAATGACGTTATAGGCTGCTTGACCAGCGCGACACATGAGTTCATATCCCTTGATCCCTTGCTGCTCAATTGCAATAGTATCCAGCTGGCGTGCTTGTTGGCTGCTGTAAACATTAAGTGGCGGACTGTTTTTTACAAAATCCATGATTCTTAAAGGCGTATGAATTATTCAATTAACAATAAGGAAGATACACGTAGTTTATTAGAAAACATACGTGTATGGGCGCATGAATTAGGGTTTGATCGTATAGGCGTGTCTGATACCGATCTAAGTGAGCATGAATCATACTTAATGAATTGGTTGCAGGACGGCATGCAGGGTGAAATGGATTACATGGGCAAACATGGAACTAAGCGATCTCGTCCTGCAGAACTATTGCCGGGTACGATTAGAATTATTTCTGTGCGAATGAATTATTTACCGCCGCGTGCAAGAGATGCGGATGAAGTATTAGATGATGCTAGTCTTGCCTATATTTCACGCTATGCACTTGGACGAGATTACCACAAGGTCATGCGTAAACGTTTGCAAAAGCTTGCAGAAAAAATACAAATTGAAGTTGGAGAGTTTGGCTATCGTGCATTTGTGGATAGTGCGCCTGTACTTGAAAAAGCACTCGCTCATAAAGCGGGTCTTGGGTGGGTAGGCAAGCATACCAATCTTTTATCAGAACAAGCGGGTTCATGGTTTTTCTTGGGTGAGCTGTATACGGATTTACCTTTGCCGATAGACCAGCCCGCTACCGATCATTGTGGCATATGCCAAGCATGTATTGATATTTGTCCAACGCAAGCGATTCTTGCACCTTATAAACTGGATGCGCGTAAATGTATTTCTTATTTAACGATTGAACATAAAAGTGCAATTCCAATTGAATTTCGTAAGGCGATGGGCAATCGTATTTATGGTTGCGATGATTGTCAGTTAGTTTGTCCTTGGAATAAGTTTTCAAAAACTTCATCTCTGCCCGATTTTGTCAAACGGCATAACTTAGATAATAGCGATCTCATCACATTATTTTTATGGACAGAAGAAGAGTTTTTTAAATTTACCGAAGGTTCAGCAATACGACGCATTGGTTATCAGCAATGGTTACGAAATCTCGCCGTTGCTTTAGGGAATGCGCCGACTTCGAAGCAAGTGGTAGAAGTGTTGAAACAAAAAAGAAAGGGCATATCGGAGCTAGTGCAAGAACACGTCCAATGGGCGCTTGAGCAACATGGTTAAAATTTCTTCCAACATAATATTAAGTTATTGCTAGGCATTTGATAGCTATTCATGGGTTTCAGATTCGATGCAATAGCTAAATTGTCGAGAAAAGCTTTATCACGGATACAGGATTCTGGATCCATTTCTTTCAACCACAGATCAAATCTTTGATTACTCTCGCTGGTATATTGTCCATCGATATTGAATGGGCCATATAAGCAAAAGACTGCATCTTGGTTCAAAACTTTATTTAAGCCTTGAAACATGGCTTCAATTTCGTTGCTATGCATAATATGAGCAATATTCGCGCCATAGGCTGAATCAAAATTTTGTGTTGGCCAGTCATCACAAACATCAAGTTCAATGGCTAGAGGTGTATTAGCTAATTTAAATTCATTAATCCAGATATTAATACCAGCGAGCATTTCTTTTTTGTCACTGCAATGCCAAGTTAAATATGGCAAATTTGTAGCGAAGTGGACGGCATGTTGACCGGTGCCACTGCCAATCTCTAATACAGACTTAGCTTGACTGAATTCTGTTTTGAGGACGTCTAATATGGGTTCACGATTTTGTTCTGCGGCTGGAGCAAAGGGTTTACTCATGTTAATCCGTTGATTTCTTAAGAAACGCGAGTAAGCCTTTTGTAGAACTATCTTCTGTATCCTCAGGCGCTGTACCCTGAAGTTCAGGTAGTATTCTGTTGGTGAGTGTTTTACCAAGTTCTACACCCATTTGATCGAAAGAGTTGATACTCCAAATTATCCCTTGAACAAATATTTTATGTTCGTACATAGCAAGCAACAAACCCAATGTATGAGGTGTTAAGGATTCACAAGCGAATGTGTTGCTGGGCCGGTTGCCAGGAAACGTCATGTGCGGTGCTAATTCTCTAATATATTCTTGTTTTAATCCTTGGCTGAGTAATAAGGCTTGCGTTTCTTCTTGTGTGCGCCCAAGCATCATGGCTTGAGATTGTGCAAGCATATTGGCAAGCAGAATATGATGGTGTTGATCATACTCATGCGCCGCATTCGCAAAACCAATAAAATCACATGGGACAGTTAAACCACCTTGATGTAGTAATTGGTGAAATGCATGTTGGCCATTTGTACCTGCCTCGCCGAATACAATGGGGCCAGTCATATAATTAATTTGTTGGCCGTCACGTGTCACGCTTTTGCCGTTACTTTCCATGTCGAGTTGTTGTAAATATCCAGGCAGGCTACGTAAACGATGATCATAAGGCAGCACGGCATGATGTGGCATGTTTAAAAAATTAATATACCAGACCCCAAGTAAGCCAATCATCATTGGGATGTTTTGATCAAGTCTGGCTGACTTAAAATGCACGTCCATTGCGTGGGCGCCAGCGAGCAACTGTTTAAAATTATCCATGCCTATTTGAAGTGCGAGCGGGAAACCGACGGTGCTCCATAACGAATAACGTCCGCCTACCCAGTCCCACATCGATAAAATATTTTCATCGGCAATACCAAATGCTTTGGCAGCTTCAGTGTTAGAGGTGATAGCAATAAATTGTTTTTCTATTGCAGTTTCATCATTACTTTTCTTGCGTAGCCATTTAGCTGCTGTATTAGAGTTTTCTTTGGTTTCTTGAGTTGAAAAGCTTTTTGAAATGACGACAAATAAAGATTCTTCTGCGTTAATTTCACTTAACACTTCTTCAAGTACATGTGCATCAATATTAGCAATAAAATGCACATTGATATTGGCTTGGCTGTAAGGCCTTAATGCTTCGCATGCTAATTTTGGACCAAGATATGAACCGCCAATTCCAATAACAACAATCTCTTTAAGCGGCGTATTTTTGTAGCCTAACCACTGTCCACTATGCAACTTATGACATAACTTTTCCATGTGGGCCAGTTCATTTTGTATTTCATCGCTTACATCAGACCTTCCTGGGTCTCTTAAGGCCGTATGCAAGACGGCACGCTGCTCCGTATTGTTGATAGTTTCGCCGGAAAACATTTTATCGCGCCATTGTTCAACTTCTGACTTTTCGGCGAGTTGCACTAGAAGGCCTTGAGTTTTTTTTGTGATTATATTTTTTGAATAATCGAAAAGTAGAGAATCTAAGTTAAGCGAAAAATTTTCGAAACGATGAGAGTCTTGTTCGAACAGTTCACGCATAGATGTGTTGCGCATTTCATCTGCGTGATCATTAAGATTTTTCCAATCAGGAATTAGCATGACTTGGGTTTTATGCGTGATATTAGTTTGATTGTAATGTTACGCTATTTAATTGTGTAAATGCTAAATCCCATGCACAAAAAAAGCGGGCATATAGCCCGCTTTTTTTGTGAAATGCGCCGATACAATTATCGATAGATAGTGCCCTTCTTTAAGTGTGTGAAAAGATTCAATTGAGCTGCAATGTTAATGATAAATGCAAGTACTATGCATCCAACTACAAACCATGCCATGTTGTTATCCTCCAATATGTTTTCTCTAAACTGTTAGTATTAAGTATACACATACCACTATTGGAAAACTATGTTATCGATCAAGCGTGTATCTCCCAGCCAAACGGCAGCTAAAACCACGTATCTGCTGGTATTTTGAGCAACTGCTTGAAGATTTCTTGCGTCTCTTATGCTTAGATATTCAACTCTAAACCCATGATTTTCAAGACTAAATTTGGCGTCATCCTCGATATTTTGAATATTGTCTACATTAAAGCTATTGCTAACCTTGAAGAGCGTTGAATTAAGATTTGGCGCGATTTCAAGTTCTTTAGGGCTCAAGCGGCTATTACGTGAGCTCATTGCTAGACCGTTTTTTTCGCGCACTGTTTCTCCGGCGCTAATTTTAATATCGAAATTTAACTCTTTCGTTAAACGTTCAATAATGAGTAACTGTTGATAATCTTTTTTTCCAAAAACCGCGGTGTTTGGATCAGTGGCATTGAATAATTTCGCTACAACAGTCGCAACACCTTCAAAGTGTCCGGGTCGATATTTACCGCAGAACTCGTCAGCTAATACTGGGATGTGAATCAGTGGTGCTAATTCAATTCCATGTGGATAGAAGTCTTGTTCATTTGGCGTGAATACTGCGTCAATATTCATTTGCTCGAGTTGTTTTAAATCTTCATCTAAAGTTCTGGGATAGTTCTCAAAGTCTGATGTCTGGTTGAACTGTAAGGCATTGACAAAAATTGAGACGACTACACGATCAGCTAATGCTTTAGCTAGATTAATTAACGATAAATGACCTTGATGTAGATTTCCCATAGTGGGGACCAGTGATACTTGCTCTTGATTAGATTTCCATAGTCGAACTTGAGCACGCATTTGCGCGGTACTAGAAATTATTTTCATATTGAGTATTAACTAGGGAAGGTGCCTGTTTTGACGGCATCAATATATTGATGCACCGCTTCTTGGATGCTGCATTGCTGTAAAAAGTTTTTTACAAATGAAGGTGTTTTATCTGGTGTGATACCAAGAATATCCTGTAATACCAGTATCTGACCATTTGTGTCTTTACCTGAGCCAATACCAATCACAGGAATCTGAACAGCTTTAGTTATATCTGCAGCGAGTTTTGCAGTCACGCATTCCAATAGTAATAAGTCAGCACCTGCTTGTTCGAGTGCAACACTGGTTTTTAATAATTGATTAGCAGTTTCTTTATCTGAACCAAGTATTTGGTAGCCACCTAGCTTATATACATATTGTGGACGCAAGCCCAAGTGTGCGCAGACAGGTATGCCGCATGCACTTAGTTCTTTGACTATTTCTATTTGGCGTTCTGTTGCTTCGAGTTTAACCATATGCGCACCGGCTTCTTGCATTAATAATGTGGCATTGGTTAGTGCAAAGTCGATATCGCTGTAACTCATAAAGGGCATGTCTGTAATTATCATCGCATTCTTGCTTGCTTTAGTGACACACTGAGTATGGTAGAGCATGTCTTCCATAGTTACCGATACAGTAGAAATGTTGCCTTGGATGACCATCCCAAGAGAATCGCCCACTAAAATAATATCGATACCTGCTTCATCTAATAACTTGCCGAAAGTAGCATCATAGGCAGTTAAACACGCAATCTTTTCACCTTTTTCACGCATCTGGCGTAAATTGCTAAGTGTCACTCCTAAAGATTTTTGTAAGCTCATAAGGTTAACTTACAAATGGCAAAGGGTTGAAATAATGTCGTCCATTTGTGGTATTGAGAATTTGAGTTTTTAGTTGTTCGTAATCGCGATCATTATTAATAAAGTCAATGTCACTCGCATTAACGATTAACAAGGGAGCATGATGATAGTGATAAAAAAATTCTGCATAGGCTTCATTCAATTGTTCTAAATAATTAGCTTCCATAAAGCGTTCATAATGCCGACCACGTTTTTTTATACGATCTAATAAGGTGGGTACCGGTGCTTGCAGATAAACGACTAGATCTGGTTTGGGCGCATCAATAATTAAATGCTCATATACCTGTAAATATAAATCGTATTCTGTCGGTGTGAGTGTCACTTGAGCAAATAGCTGATCTTTTTCGATTAAATAGTCTGCTACTTTTGAATGAGCAAAAATATTGCCTTGCTTTAGCGTTTTAATTTGCTTGGTGCGTTGCATCAAGAAAAATAATTGTGTAGATAAAGCCGCTTCACTTGGACGTTGGTAAAACTGTTCAAGAAAAGGGTTTTCATCAATTTCCTCTAAGACCAACTCTGATTCAAAATCTTTAGCCAAGCGTTGTGCCAGGCTTGACTTCCCAACGCCGATGGGACCTTCAATAACAATGTAATTAGGTAGTGCAGTTTGCATGCTTAAAAATTTAGTCGAGCCATTCCATTGACGTAACAGCGTGATTTGATACGGCTAATCAGTCCTACTTTTGGAATCATGAGGTTTTTATTCACTTCGTGCAATGGGTAGAGGACGAATTCGCGCGATTTTATACCTGGATGCGGGATAGTAAGCACTTGATCTTTAATGCAAATATTACCATAAACCAATATATCTAGATCGAGAGTGCGAGCTCCCCATCTTTCTCCATCACGCTTGCGACCATGGGTGTTCTCGATGGTATGTAACTGTTCTAAAAGTTCATGCGCATCGAGCTTGGTTTTTATCCAAGCGACAGCATTGACATAGGGAGGTTGATTTTTAGGACCTAGTGGGCGACTTAAATACAAACTGGAGATATCAAATAATGAGGTTTGTTTAATTTCATCAAGTTGTATAAATGCAGAGCTTACTTGGGCCAACGGCTTATCTAAGTTGCTACCTAATCCAATATACGCATCTATCATGATTTTTGTTTTGCTCGTTTTGGTCTATATCGTGTCATTTGCTTCTGTTCTTCGACTGATGCTGCTTGAATTTTTGTCCACCATTCACATTCGGATACATCTAATTCGCCCGCTTGAGCACGCAAACACATAAAGTCATAAGCGGCACGAAATCGTTGATGTTCTAATAGCTTTAAAGTTTTAAATCCATGCTTTTTTAAAAAGCGTCTTTGCAGTTTCCAGATTTCACAAATTGTAATTGAGAAACGCTTAGGTATATTAATAATCTTTGATTGCTCGAGTACAATGCTACGGCCCGCATCCCAAGCTCCTTCCGAATAGGAAATACCATCTTTTTGATTTTGTTCAAGCCGATGAAGGTAAGATTGCCATAATAGTATGGAGAATATAAAAGCAGGGTTGACAGGTTTGCCGTGTTTAATCCGTTTATCAGTATTTTCCAGCGCAGCATAAATCAGATTATTTAACTGTTCGTCACGCTTATGAGCAGAATATGTCAATGGAAATAGCACACTTATCAAATCAAATTTTTCAAGCACTTGAAAACATTTTACTGCATGCCCGCTATGGAAAAATTTAAGTGCTTCATCAAATAATCGAGAGGGTGATATATCTGTCAGCAAATATTTTAGGGATGGAATCGGTTTGGCAGTGCTTGAATCAATTTCCAGATCAAGTTTCGCATGAAATCTTAAAGCTCTTAGGATGCGAACCGGATCTTCGTGGTAGCGCATTTCAATATCATCGCCAATCATGCGAATTATTTTCTTATCGATATCTTCTATTCCATTACAAAAGTCTAGTACTTCCTGTTTGGAGAGATCGTAGTACATTGAGTTGATTGTAAAATCACGGCGTAATGCATCTTCTTCAATAGTACCGAAGGTATTGTCACGAAGAATTCGCCCATTTGATATCGTGGTTTCGTTATGTTGGTGATTTTTAAGTGCACGAAAAGTAGAGACTTCTATGAAATTTCGTTCCTGGTAAACATGTACAATACGAAAACGACGACCAATTATTCGACTATATTCAAATAAGTCACAAATTTCTTCAGGGTGGGCATTAGTTGCGACATCAAAATCTTTGGGGTGCTTACCAAGGAGTAAGTCGCGTACACAGCCGCCGACTAAATAAGCTTGATAGTTTGCCTGTGTTAATTTTTGAATAATTTTGCGTGCGTGATCACAGATCAAACTTTCATCGATTTTGTGTTCAGAAATTGGGATACGATTAGGGGTCGATTCCTGTAGTTTATTGATTTTCACATTCTAATTATAAATTGAAATCAAATGATAAGTGTATTCAAAATCTATTGGTCATAAAAAAGGCCCACGTATAAAAAGTGAGCCTTATTATTTGAAGGAGTGAGATTTAATTACAAGTCGTATCCTTTCTCTTCATGTTGTGTGATGTCCAGACCAATACGCTCGTTTTCATCATTAACACGATTACCACAAATCAGGTCGGTAATTTTTAATATGATAAAACTTGCAATTATTGTCCAAACTATCGTGGCAACAACAGCCGTTAGTTGAACAACAAACTGACTTCCAATTGTCATACCTTCAGCAAGACCTGCGCCCCCAAACTGAGATGATACAAATACAGCAACTAATAATGTCCCGATGATACCTCCAATACCATGAACTGGAAATACATCGAGTGAATCATCAATATGAAGAATACGTTTCATATAGTTAGTGACGGTAAAGCAAACAATACCAGCTGTTAAACCTATCACGATGGCTCCCATAGGACCGACAAACCCTGAAGCTGGGGTAATACTGCCAAGTCCTGCCACCATACCTGTTACAATACCTAATACACTTGGTTTTCCGTATTTTATCCACTCGCAGATCATCCAACTCAGCGAAGCAATGGCAGCGCTGATATGAGTGACAAGAATTGCCATCGCGGCATCCCCATTCGCGGCTAGTGCACTCCCGCCATTGAATCCAAACCAACCGACCCAAAGCATTCCAGCGCCCGTCACCGTCATCGTCATATTATGAGGTGGCATCATCGTACCTGGAAAGCCGCTACGTTTACCTAAAACAACGGCCGCAACGAGAGCTCCCACACCTGCGGTGATGTGGACAACTAAACCGCCCGCAAAATCTAGTGTACCTTTATCGCCAAGCCATCCGCCTCCCCAAACCCAATGACATACTGGGTAGTAGACAACTATTGACCACAAAATTGTAAACCAGATCATGGCAGAAAATTTCATTCTTTCAGCAAAACCACCAATGACAAGTGCAGGTGTGATAATGGCAAAGGTCATTTGAAACATTGCGAATATGGATTCAGGTATTGTTCCTGACATGCCTTCACGTGTGACTTCGGATAAAAATAAGTTGCTAAATCCTCCCATCCACTCATTCATACTGCCGCCGTTAGAAAAACTCATGCTGTAGCCAAGAATTAGCCACATGACAGACGCGACACATGTGATTGTGAAGCACTGCATCAAAACAGATAGAGCATTCTTACTTCTAACTAATCCTGCATAAAATAACGATAAGCCGGGAATCGTCATAAATAACACAAGTGCTGTAGAGGTTAGAATCCAGGCGGTATCACCTCCGCTTAATTCATCTGCTGATACCAAGCTTGGAACTAGTAAAAATGTGCTGAGAAATAAAGTCTTTTTATAATTATTAAACATTAAGATCTTCTCCCTTATAAAGCTTCTTCGCCGGTTTCACCGGTTCTGATTCGAATAACTTGTTCTATACTGGAAATGAAAATTTTGCCGTCACCAATTTTTCCGGTGTTTGCAGATCGAGAGATAACCTCAATAACTTGATCTACGCTGCTTTCAGCAACAGCAATTTCAATTTTTAATTTAGGCAGAAAATCGATCACATATTCTGCTCCACGATAGAGTTCCGTATGTCCTTTTTGGCGTCCAAATCCTTTTACTTCAGTCACCGTCAGGCCATGTATGCCTTGCTCGGTAAGTGCTACGCGTACGTCGTCTAATTTGAATGGTTTAATGATAGCTGTAATAAGCTTCATCCTTATCTCCTTAGTTAGTGCGCTAGAAGAGTGCAGTATGCCATCGAAAACACCATGACGCACTAAAATGAAACAAAATACTAAGAGTAATTAGCTTGGCTTGTGAGCAGATATGATCGCGCGGGTTGGCGCAGGGTGACCCTCTATCGTCTTATTCTGATTCGTATCCTCTAGAAAATTTGCTAATGAGTGATTTTGCATCCAAGAAGTTGCGCGTTGTTCTTGAATGGAAGTTATTTGAATATTATGAACCTGAATATCTTTGTAACCGCAAATTTCCAACCATTCACACACTTGGTTTGGACTAGGAACGCTCCAGATGTTCCTCATACCAGCATAGCGATCTTTGGGGATTAACTCAGTAATTTCTTTTGTATCTAAGACTAAAGTTTCAATAAATACAGTGCCTCCTGTTTTTGTAAAATCAAATAAGCGTTGTAAATGCTCTAGAGGTTTGCGTCGATGATATAAAACACCCAACGAAAAAACATAATCAAAATCACTCACTTCCTCATTTAGATCTTCAAATGAAAATGGCAAAAGATGAGCATTTACTTTGGGCGTTATACATTGAGTCAAAGCATAATATTGAGCAACAAAGATTAATGTGGGATCGACGCCAATAACAGTTTTAGCACCAGCACCTAACATGCGTAACATGTAGTAGCCATTTCCGCAGCCAACATCGAGTACCTTTTTGTTGGAGAGATCTTTAATGTGAGCTTGTATCCGTTCCCACTTCATATCACATCGCCATTCTGAATTGATGTAAATACCAAAAAAATTAAAAGGTCCTTTACGCCAAGGATGTAATGTCTTCAAGAAATGCTCAGTTTCATCTAATAGTTCATTAGATAGTTCTATTGAATTTCCAATTTCTAGGACTGACTTTGAGAAGTCGAATTCAGACGTGCTTAAATGTGAGAGTGATTCAGCGCTGGCTTTCCATTTTGGGAAATGTCCATGACTGGGCTTTAAGAAAACATTTTCGAGTTGAGGCTGAATGTATTTTTGCCATTCAGGGTGAACTGCAAAAAGATGTTCAAAATGTTGAACATTCATTTTATCGCGATTAAAGATAAAAAATTAAAGCATTGGAACCATGGAACTATGCTTGTAAAGCCAAAACTTCTTAGGCGAATGGTATGCATTTCTAAGGTTTCGCTTATTAAAACATTCTCTAGTGACTTTCTTTTTTGGCTTATTTCAAGGTCGCTATAATTATTGGCAGATTTAAAGCTAGTATGAAGTTGTTGGAATAATGCTTCAGTTTTCTCGTCAGGCATAATGATTTTTTCAGTTAAAATACATGCTCCCCCCTTAACAAGTCCGTCGAAGATATTTTGTAGAATTACGCTGCGTTGATCTAAAGGAAGAAATTGTAAAGTTAGATTCATGAGTACAATTGATGCGTTTACAATTGTAATGTCGATAATATCTGCATTATGAGTATGAATAACGGATTCTGCATTAGCTTGCTTGATCAGTTCATCACAACGATTGACCATGGCAGGTGCATTATCAATAGCGTGTATCGTAATGTTTTCAATTGGTAAATGATGAAAAATAGATAATGCTGCGGCACCATGCGAGCAACCTAAGTCATAACAGTTGGTATTTTCTTGAATGAAATTTGCGGCGATGGGCCCAAGGTTTGCAATTAGAGTTCGATAACCAGGAACTGAGCGATCCACCATGTCATCAAAGGCCTTGCTAACATTTTCATCAAACTTAAAATCTTCAATATTATTGAGAGGTTCGCTGTAGATTTTGTCTTTCATAATGGACAAGAACTAAAATTGAATCAGTATTCTCACGGTAGTTAATACGTTGTTTTTACTGAGCACCTGGTGGCTTAATAGGAGGGCCTCCCATAATTAGGTCGAGAGTTTCACGTAAAGCACGACCCTGCATATCTATATTATCCGCATTAAATGCACGACGTAGACCGGATTCAAAGGCAGCTGTTAACTTAGGACAGCCATCTCCTACTTGATACAATATTCGGTAAGCAACACCCTCATAGAGTCGTATGGTGATAGGTTGTCCGCCGGCATTCCAAATTCGTGATCCCATGCGCACGGTTTCCGCGACTTCAAAAAGTAATGCATTAAACTGAGAGCAAGTTTCTTTTACTTCTTGTTGAAATTCTTTTGGGCTAGCTAATGCATCGCTGTAGATGATATCCATCTGTTCAGTAGTCATGGTGGGAGCTTTTTGCTCTTCTGTTGGCAGACAAGCAGTTAAAATAATAGTTGCTAAGAGAATTGAGACTATTTTAAGTGACTGCATTAACTGTGCTCCGGCGAATCTAACGCGGCCATTTGAGCATAGCTATACTTTAATGTCTATTGGATTGGATGGATTGGAAAAGTATGGGAATATTAGCTTAATCTTTATCTAGAAACACCACTTGATCTCTGCCGCCTTGCTTTGCTTGATAGAGTGCTTTGTCGGCGCGTTGTAATAAACGTCTACCTATAAGCTTTGGATCTTCTGTTGATCGCTCTTCAAAGTTGATTGTAGAAACTCCAACAGAGACAGTAATGTTTGCTTTCGCTTTTCTTTCTTTAAAACTAGTGCTTGAGGTAATAGAACGTATACGTTCAGCCACTTCAATTGCTTTATCACGTCCACTTTGACTGAGCAAAACAGCAAACTCCTCACCACCATAACGAGCTACTACATCTATTGAGCGAAGTTGTGCACGAATTAATTCAGCCACTTTCTTCAGTACAGCGTCACCTATGTCATGGCCAAATGTGTCATTAATCACTTTGAAGTGATCGATATCAATAAACAAACAACTTAAGCTGCTTTCTAAGCGCTTGTTACGTGCAATTTCTTCATCCAATCGCTGGTCGAAAAAGCGACGGTTATTTATGCCTGTTAACGCGTCTGTTAAGCCCGCTTGTTTTAATTTTTCATGTGCGATTGCTGTGTGTAAGCAAGTAGCAAGTACCGCGGCTAAATGCTGTAAAAAGTCAGTCGCACTACCTTTTTGAAAGCGATCAATTTTATTACTTCCTAAATTGAGACTACCCATTAAACAGTTGTTGCGTTGTAAAGGAAGTAGAGCAATGCTGCGTGGGTATTTATGTTTTGCAGAAAATAAAGATCCATGTTGATTCAGGTCAAAATTACCTAAGATAGGTCTGCGTACCATTCCATATAATTGACGAACGTCTGATATATCAGCACTTAGCATTAAGGCTTGTTGACGATCAGGCTCTTCACCACATTCTTTTAGCAGGTTATAAATTTGATTATCTTTATCATGCAATGTGATGGTGAGTGAGTCCCATCCAAACGTAGAGCGACTATGATGAGTGATAATCTGAATTAATTCAGAGAGTGAACTACAGCTGAGCAACTTGAGCTCAAGTTGTTGAAACTTTTTAAGTACTTTTTCATTAGTGCGTGCATCATGGTATAAGTCTTCAAGTCGCTGTTTAAGCGCTTCAAGTTCATTTAAATGTAGTTGTTTTTGTTCTGGTTGCGCGGCCATATTTTCCCTTAATGTAAAAGTTTTAACCCATCCATTGGCATGGGTGAGCCCATCGCATAGCCTTGAGCAAAATCGACGCCTAATTTGCGTAACTGATCGACTACTTCTTCACTTTCAGCACATTCCGCGATTGTGCCGATACCCATGACGTGCCCAAGCTGATTAATCGCATCTACCATGGCATAGTCTATTGTGTCGTTTGACATGTCGGTTACAAAACTTCCATCAATCTTTAAGTAATCGACAGGTAAATTCTTTAAGTAGGTAAATGAAGACAGGCCACTGCCAAAGTCATCTAACGCAAAACAGCAACCTAATGCTTTTAGCTCTTTAATCAGATGACTTGCTTGTGTGAGATTATTTATGGCAGCCGTTTCAGTTATCTCAAAGCAAACTTTTTGTGGGTTAATACCTGAACTATCGAGTTCGTTTTTGATGAATTCTAATAGCTTGTCATCATTAAGCGAGTTGCCAGAAAGGTTAACCGCGATGTGTACACCTGATTTTTCACCAAAAGTTTCTTCATATGAATGCAGTGCAGTATGTATTACCCAGCGGTCGAGGTTAGGCATTAAACCATATCGTTCTGCAGCGGGAATAAAACTTCCGGGAAGTATGATATTGCCATTCTGATCTCTTAAACGAAGTAACAGTTCGTAATGCTTAGTTGAACGATTACCTAACGATAAAGAAACAATCGGCTGACAGTAGAGTTTAAAACGGTCTTCTTCTAATGCGCCTGTAATGCCTGCTGCACGCAATATTTCTGCATGTTTGCGTGAAAGCTCATCGTCATCATTGCGGTATACATGTACTTGATTGCGTCCGCGTTCCTTAGCAGAAAAACATGCGAGTTCCGCTCGCGTTAACATTTGTGCAGGTTCTGGAGACTCTTTAGTGACTGGTACTATTCCGGTACACAAACCCAATTCAAAAGTTTGGCCTTCCCATGTGAAGCGTCGATTTTGAAATTCGTCTGTTAAGCTTTGAGCGGTACGTCTAGCATTTTCTAATGAATGATTAACTAATAATATAGCGAATTCGTCACCGCCTAGGCGCCCAATATAATCAATGCTACGAATTTTTGCGCGCAAGATTCGTGCGACATCTTTTAAGATTGAATCGCCTGCAGTATGTCCGGCTTGTGTATTAATAATTTTAAATTGATTGACGTCGATGTAACACAAGACATGTTGCACATCGTGAGTAGCAGCACTTGAAATAGATCTTTCAAGTTGATATTCGAATTCTTGGCGATTTAGCAAGCCAGTTAGTGTATCGTGCGATGCGCGATGTTGAATTTCATTGGCGAGACGTCGTGTTTCTGATAGGTCTTTAATAATGACTATTGCACCTTTCGTATTACTATCAGGCAAACAGTTTGGTGCAATGGTTAGTTCAATTGCATGCTCTTTATTGTCATTGCTTATCATGTGCAGACTTTCAGAAATTTGCATGGTGCGGGTTTCTTCCAAGCAAAACTCAACGGGTACAGTCATACGCTCTCGTTTTTCTGAATCAATCAGACGAATAACTTCATCTAGTTTATGTCCTTTTGCCTCATATGCTGGCCATCCCGTTAAACTTTCTGCAACAGGATTCATATGAGCAATTTCGAGATTGTGATCCGTGATGACAACGCCTTCTTGTAATAACTCAAGTGTTAATCTATTTCGTGTTTGTTCTTCTGACAGCTCGGTTTCTACATGCATCAGCCTACTTTGATTTTGTAAGGTCAAAGCGTATCCTAGGTCAGGATTTTTCAGATCATTCAGAGAGATAGTGCAACGCAGATATAAGGTTTCTTCGTTATCTTTTCGGATTAGTGCAATCAGACCAGAAGTTTTCTCTTTGCCGCCTTTGATTTCTTGGATGAGTTGTTTTAACGCGTTCTGTTGTTCATTTCCAAGTATGACTTCTATCGGCAAGGCTAAAGAATCTTTCTTATCAATCGAAAGCAGATCACAAATAAATTCATTAGCATGAGTGATCGTAAAATTTTTATCCAACAAGATAAAGCCGACATCTGCATTATTTAATAATTCATCAATGGCATCGATATCTTCCGCCTGGCTAAGAATAGCTTTTTTATGCAACACAGGAATGTTGTCTTTAGAGTGTTGGCTACTGCTAGGCACTGTAATATTAATATTAGTGTCGTTCGCAGACTGAGTAGGTATGCTCGCAAGTGCAGATGGTAAACGTTTAATGTCTGCTGTGGAGCATAAGAACAAGCCTTCACCTAAATGTGGAGAAGCTTCAAAATCTCGTCGCATCACTTCGTAGTCGCTTGGTCTGCGTAATACAAATATTTTCGTAAACGGATTAATAGCTTTAACCCAGTTTGCAACTTTAAGAGGATCATCGATGTGATGTCCTAAGACTATTATGTCGGCATCTAAATTTCCTGACTTCAGCACGTCTGATAATTGCCCCTCAGTTGTGTAATTTGACAAAGCAACAGGTGGAGGAATCTGTCGACACAGGTATGACCACAAGTCTTTGCCGATATTGACTAATGAAACTTTGGCAGCCATTGACGAATTAATCCGCTATTGAAGTCGTTGAAGGGAAAAGGATGACCAACTTCATTGTTGACCCTCAAATAAATCGGTCTGAGCCCGGTCACGCAAATATTCACGAATCCACTGACGAACCAGCCTCGAGGCATTGTCGTCATCCAACTTTACGGTGCGCATAAATTCGTCGCGTAGCGACCTGGGAATCCTAACTTGAAGAAGTGCTGGGTCTGTAGGCGATTTATCGGCCAAACCTATACTCTGGTCAGTAATCAGTAATGACGCGAGTATGACAATTAATGAATAAACTTGCAATCACTTAATAACAATGAGGTCTAAGCTAGTGATTTAATGAAGAATCTAACAAAATTGATCAATAATCAATCATAAAGGAATTCCGATTTCCAATTGGCCGATTGTTAATCAGTATTGTATTTTGAGGCGCTTGTCAGTCTAGCTCCCTGAATGACAAATATTAAAGTGCTTGGATTTCCTGCCAGACTTTCTCAGGGTGATCGGCCGCTTTGGCCACACGCTTCCAATGCTTGATGACTTTTCCGTCTTTTCCAATTAAGACAGTCGAGCGAATAACCCCCATAGTAATTTTTCCGTACATATTCTTTTCGCCATAAGCTTCATACTTTTTCATCATAGTTTTTTTGGGATCGGATAAAAGTGTGAAAGGTAATTCATACTTTTTGATAAATTTCTGATGAGACGCTTCTTCATCTGGTGAAATACCCAATACAACTGTGCCTGATTTTTTTATATCACTCCATCGATCACGAAACCCACATGCTTCTTTAGTACATCCCGGTGTGTCGTCTTTTGGATAGAAATAGACAACCACGTTTTTGCCTTTAAAGTCTTTTAATGCAACTTTATTTCCGTTTTGATCTTTTAAAGTGAATGCTGGTGCGATTTTTCCTTCAACAATCGGCATATGGGTTTCTCCAATAAAAAGTAGTTTAGAATTAACATTAAGTATAAATCGAATAAATGGATAAGCCTATGAAACGAGAGTCATACTCAGTCAATGATTTGCTGCACATCATGTGTGCGCTGCGTGATCCAGAAACAGGTTGCTCATGGGACCAAAAGCAAAATTTTAAAACGATTGCACCTTATACAATTGAAGAAGCCTATGAAGTTTCTGATGCCATTACACGTAATGATATGGAGGATTTATGTGATGAGCTGGGAGATTTGTTATTACAGGTCGTGTACCACGCACAAATGGCTAAAGAAGCTGATCAGTTTTCATTTGATGATGTAGTAAATGCAGTTTGTAACAAGATGGTACGACGTCACCCACATGTTTTTGGATCAGATGAAGGGTTGAAATTAGGCAAGCAAGACTGGGAGTTGATAAAAAAGCAGGAGCGTCTCGAAAAAGGTGAAAATGATCATTCTGCTTTGGCGAACATTTCCGTTGGGCTGGCATCCTTGGTACGTGCGCGCAAATTACAAAAGAAAGCGGCAAAATTAAATTTTGATTGGCCTAGCTATCATGGCGTGCTTGGTAAGTTGCAAGAAGAAATCGATGAGCTAAAAGAAGCTATTGAATTTAATCAAAGTGACTCGATTGAGGATGAGATGGGTGATGTTTTATTTTCAACAGTGAATTTATGCCGACATATGAAAGTCGATGCCGATGTTGCACTGCAGCGAGCCAACACAAAATTTGAAACACGCTTTAGATCACTAGAAAAGATAGTATCAGAGCAGGGTAATGATATGGCAAGTTTGAGTATCGACGAATTAGAAGTTTTGTGGCATCAAGCCAAGTCACTAAATAACATCGAAAAATCGACTGCCTGAATATGTTTGGTGAGCCCTCCAACAGAAATAAAGTCTACTCCAAGTGCAGCATAAGAAAAAATATTTTCCATGCCAATATTGCCAGATACCTCAAGCTTGATTTTGTTTTTACTCATTTCGACAGCTTGTTTGACCTCATCTAATGTGAAGTTATCGAGTAGTACGATGTCTGCATGACAAGCAATCGCTTCTTCTAATTGGTAGAGTGTCTCGACCTCAATCTCAACTTTAAGATCTGCGCGTTGTGATTTGGCGTTTGTGACTGCATTAGTGATCGAGCCGCAAGTTCTGATATGGTTTTCTTTGATGAGATATGCATCATATAAACCCATACGGTGGTTAGTGCCGCCTGCACATTGCACTGCATATTTTTGTGCCAGGCGTAACCCTGGTATCGTTTTTCGTGTGTCGAGTAGTTGAGTATCCGTGCCGCGTAAACGATGCAAAAGTTTTCGGGTTGCAGTCGCCGTCGCTGACAATGTTTGCAGAAAATTCAGCGCAGTTCTCTCTCCGCTTAAGATAGCGGGAGCCGATCCTTCAATATCACATACTTCTTGAGTCGGATGGAGCATGTCGCCATCTTTGTAATTCCACTTGATTGAAATATTGGGGTCTAGTTGCTTAAATGTTTCGTTAAACCAATCGATGCCGCAGAGTGTTGCAGTTTCTCTGCAGATCACTTTTGATTTTGCCGTCTTCTTTGCACATAGCTGGGCCGTGACATCACCCTCACCAATATCCTCGGCGAGAGCGATACGCACATTTTCTGAAATAACTTGATGGCTAATCAAAGGCTGCGTCAATCCTTTTCCTTTTCAAAGCAGTCTTTTGTTATTTTGAAAATAACCGGACTTAGTAAAGCAAGCGCGATAAGGTTAGGAATAGCCATGAGTGCATTCATTGTATCGGCTAATAGAATGATGAAATCAAAGTCGTGCGTTGCCCCATAGAAAATCGCGATCACCCAAAGAATTCTGTAAGGCGTAATAATTCGCTCGCCAAAAAGAAATTCCGCACAACGTTCGCCATAGAAACTCCAACCAAGTACGGATGTAAAAGCGAAAATTACAATGCCAAATATCACGAGATACTCTGCATGTTGTAATTCTTTTCCAAAAGCCAGAAAAGAAAGAGCTGTCTTATCCGTTTCAACTTGCCACAAACCCGAAAGGACAATAACGAGTGCGGTTAGTGTGCACACAATGATGGTATCTATGAACACACCTAGCATGCCTATGACACCTTGATGTACTGGATTGTCATTTTGTGCTGCAGCATGTGCGATAGGTGCGCTACCTAATCCGGCTTCGTTAGAAAAGACACCACGTGCAACACCCGCTGCAATGACAACAATGATGGATCCAACTGCACCGCCGGCAGCTGAGTCAATAGTAAATGCGCTTTTAATGATGAGCCATAATGCGGCAGGCACTTCAGTGATATGGCTTAATACAATCACTAATGCCCCAAGCACGTAGAGTATGATCATGAAAGGGACTAATTTGCCTGCAACTGCTCCTAAACGCTTAATGCCACCGATAATGACTAATCCCGCAAGAACCGCCATGACGATGCCGCTGATCGTAGGATCAATATCAAACTGCCTATTTAAAGCTCCTGATACTGCATTTGATTGAAACATATTGCCGATGCCAAAAGCGGCAACTGTGCCGAATATGGCAAACAAAACACCCAGCCAAGTCCACTTGGCACCCAGTCCATTCTTAATGTAGTACATGGGGCCACCAACATGGTTACCCAAATGATCAACTTCACGATATTTTATGGCTAATACCGCTTCACCATATTTAGTCGCCATTCCGACTAGTGCCGTCATCCACATCCAGAAAACGGCACCAGGTCCGCCAATTAAAATAGCAGCTGCGACACCAATGATATTACCTGTTCCAACGGTTGCGGAGAGCGCAGTCATCAATGCCTGAAAAGGTGTAATTTCACCTTCGCCTTCTGATTTTGTCCCTTTACGTAATTGTTTGAAGGCATAGCCAATTTTTTTCCATGGCATGAATCGCAGTCCAAGCAATAGATATAAACCTACGCCAAGTATTAAGATGAGCATGGGTTTGCCCCATACAATGCCGTTGATTGTGCCGATAATACTGCTGATTGATTCCATAGTGATCACTCCGCGATGAACTTTTATTATTTTACGGTGAGCGAAGCATGCAGTAAATTCCTTGATTAAAGCAAGTGAAATGATATGGATTAAGCAAAAAGAATATATAAAGCTTAACTTGTCTCTTGTTCGCTGCTGCGCTGATTGGGCTCAAAGTAATGGCGAACCTAATGGTTTCCGATATCGATGAAAGGCCGCTGAGAGATTTAAGTCAACAGCAAAATTGATTGTAATGTGTTTTTTTGTGCTTTGATTTTAATTTTCAATCAAAAATCATTGAATAGATTGCGAATAATTAATTCGCTAATAATAGAAATTCAATCAAAGCTTTTTGTGCATGCAAGCGATTTTCAGCTTCATCCCAGACAACGCTTTGTGGACCTTCCAATACATCGGCTGTGACTTCTTCATCACGATGAGCGGGCAGACAATGCATGAATAATGCATCTTTGTTAGCTCTTTTCAATAAGGCAGTATTTACCTGAAAAGCAGCAAAAGCTTGTTCACGTTGTTTTTGTTCTTCTTCTTGTCCCATACTGGCCCAAACATCAGTGACAACTAAATCAGAGTTTTGAACCGCATCGCTTGCGTCATGAGTCAAATAGATTTTATCACCAGCAGCTAAAAGAATTTGATTATCGGGTTCGTAACCTTCAGGGCAACCAATACGTAGGTTAAAGTCTAATTGTCGTGCAGCATTGATATAGGAATGACACATATTATTGCCATCTCCAATCCAAGTGACGGTCGCACCTGTAATATCACCACGTTTTTCAAACCAGGTCTGTAAGTCTGCGAGTAGTTGGCAGGGATGCACTAAATCCGTTAAACCATTAATTACTGGAACAGTCGCTTCGCTAGCAAAGCGTTCGATCGTGTCATGTGCAAATGTGCGAATCATGATGATGTCAACCATACGGGATAATACACGTGCAGTGTCTTCAACAGGTTCCCCTCGACCTAGCTGAGTGTCTTTAGATGAGAGAAATAAGGCATGTCCACCAAATTGCGCCATACCAGCTTCGAATGAAACTCGCGTTCGTGTAGAAGATTTATCAAATAGCATTGCCAATGTTTTATTGGCAAATGGAGCATATTGCTTTCCATTGTTTTGAATTTCTTTTAATTCGCTAGCACGCGCAAGTATATTGCGTAATTCTTTGCTGCTTAAATCCAATAATGTTAAGAAATGACGTGTCATATTTGAGTTGTTCCAAAGTGATCAATACTGTCGCATACTAGATTTACTATTTTATCGGCCTGTTCTTGATCGGTAATCAATGGCGGCAATAAACGAATAACTGAACTAGCTGTTACGTTTACTAATAACTTTTTCTCAAGTGCGATGTCGACTATTTCTGCGCATGGCTTAATTAACTCTATACCGATCATCAAGCCATGACCACGAATATCTTTAATCAATGGGTTTTTATCTAGCTTGTTCTTAAATTCTTTTAACATGTGATGACCCATGTTTTTGGCATTGTCTAAAAGTTTATCTTTTTCGATAATATCTAGTACTTTTAAAGCAACATGGCATGCTAGTGGATTCCCGCCAAATGTGCTTCCATGTGAGCCTGGAGCAAACAGAGTCGCAGCAGAATTTTTTGCTAAGCATACGCCAATGGGAACACCATTCCCAAGTCCCTTCGCAGTGGTAATTACATCAGGTGCTATGTCGGTGTGTTGAAACGCAAACCATTTTCCTGTTCGACCATTGCCCGTTTGTACCTCATCTAATATGAGTAGAAGTTCATATTGATCACACAATTTTCGTAATTCTGATAAGAAGTTGGTGTGCGGAATGTTGATACCACCTTCTCCCTGAACAGGCTCAACAAAGATAGCGGCAATATTTGAATTGTTTTCGCAAATTTGTTTCACCGTTTCAATGTCATTATAAGGTGCGCGAATGAATCCGCTGACTAAGGGTTCAAAACCGGCATGGGCTTTTCGATTGCCTGTGGCTGTTAAGGTTGCCATCGTGCGGCCGTGAAAACTGTTTTCAAATACAATCGTTGAGGGTGCTTCTATCCCTTTGACGTGACCATGAAGTCGCGCTAATTTAATCGCTGCTTCATTAGCTTCAGCACCGGAGTTACAGAAGAATGCTCCTTCCATCCCTGTGAGTGAGCAAAGGCGTTCACCTAAAATTTCTTGTGCAGGGATACGATAAATATTCGAGGTATGGATCAAAGTTTTGGCTTGTGAACTGATTGTTTCAGCAATGTCTGCGTGCGCATGACCCAATCCGCAGACAGCGATACCCGAAAGGGCATCCAGATACTGGTCGCCTTTTTGGTCCCATATCCACACACCTTCTCCTTTTGAAAAGGAGATGTCTTTGCGGCCATAAGTTTTGAGTAATGCGTTCACTGTTATCTAAGCTTTTACTAATTCGAATTTAAAGAATTAAATGCATAAAATAAAAAACGGCAGCGGGTTGTCCGCTGCCGTTGGTTAATTATGCTACTAAAAAGACTTATTTTCTAGCAGTGATATAAAAAATCTATTTTTTAGAAAGGTAATCCACCATGTCCCCAGCCGACCATGCACATGAGCATAGGGATAGAGAGTAAGGTGTTTGTTCTTGAAGCCATGAACGCAACTTTCTTGGCTTTGGCTTTTTGTTCGTCGGTGGCTTCAACCATGCCGAGTAACTTTTTCTGGTTAGGCCATATGAATACCCAAACATTGAATAACATGATAGTACCTAACCAGGCGCCTATACCGATGATGGTAATGCCATCCGTAAAGAACATATGTGTAGAGAATCCACCAACATAATTTAGCGCACCTGCGCCGGTTATCCATGTTGCAACAGCACCCCAACGGAACCAGACCAGTGCGCGTGGCGCCACATATTTACTAATCGCTGCAGGTCCTGGACCGTCAGTATCAGCAGTGGCAGCATTCACCGCTGGAACTTGAATAAAATTAAAGTAGTAAAGTAGACCTATCCATATAATGCCTGCAAATACATGCAGCCATACTATCAGTGAAAAACCATTCATAAATATTTCTCCTATGTTTTATTATTATTTTGGGCTAAGAGCTTGCTTAGAATACAAGTGATATGATTATTGCCAGTATGAAACCAGCGATGATAGTACCTAAAACAGAATTCAATGGGTTCATGTGTCACCTCGATTTTTAAATTATTTAGTACGCCTATACTGCTCTAACAATAGAAGGTTTTAGCCCTAAAAACAATATTAGTACGATGGCATTACAATCGATTCAACTTAGTTTATTTTCACATCAAATCAACGCCTTATGCGAGGAGATGGGCGCTCAACTAAGGCATGCGGCTTTTTCGCCGAATATTCGAGATCGATTGGATTATTCATGTGCCATGTTTGATGGTCATGGACAGCTTTGCGCGCAAGCCGCTCATATCCCAGTTCATCTAGGCAGTATGGCTTTTGCTATGCAGTCCGTCGTGTCTGATTTTGATTGGCAAGATGGTGATATAGTGATTTTTAACGACCCTTATAAAGGGGGGACGCACTTACCCGATGTCACACTGGTGATGCCTGTCTTCTTTGAAACTCAGTTGATAGGGTTTGTGGCTAATCGAGCTCATCATGCTGATATCGGTGCTGATGAACCGGGATCGATGCCTTTGTCTAAGAGTTTGTTAGAGGAGGGAGCACTTATTTCACCAAAATATTTAGGTCGTGATAATCAAATTGATCATTCGATCTATAAACAACTCTTTATAAATGTTCAGAATGCCAAACATACTTTTGCGGATCTAAGTGCTCAGTTAGGTGCAAACTTACATGGCGTAGGGCGTTTAAAACATTTAGTTGAAAGCATGGGTGTCACTGCATATCAAACTCTTACTCAACAAGTGTTTGACTACGCAGAATCCATGGCGCTAAGTTTTTTGCAAAAAATCCCTGATGGTGAATATCAAGCGCAAGATGTTATGGATGATGATGGTTTAGGAAATTTTGATATACCAATTGTAGTCAAGTTAATTATAAATAATGGAAACGTGATTGTGGATTTTGCTGGGACAGCTGAGCAAGTCGCTGGAAATATTAATTGCCCCAAAGCGGTTACTGCGGCTTCTGTTTATTATGTATTTAGATGCTTAATGAGCACTGACGTTCCCGAATGTATGGGTTCGTTCAGACCCATAACAATAAAAACTCAACAAGGTAGTTTGGTTGATGCGTTATATCCGGCGGCAGTGGCGGCAGGAAATGTCGAGACTAGCTCTCGTATTGTCGATGTATTGTTTTTGGCATTGAGTCAGGCTGATCAATACATAATTCCAGCAGATAGCCAAGGCACAATGAATAATATCGCGATGGGTTCTAATAAAGGCGAGTCATGGAGTTATTACGAAACCATTGGTGGGGGTGCAGGTGCGAATGCTCAATCAGATGGGCTCGATGCTGTACAAACACATATGACGAATACTCAAAACACGCCGATTGAAGTATTAGAGATGGCTTATCCTTTGCGCATCGTACGTTATGAGATACGCGCAGGATCCGGCGGTAAAGGACAGCATCCTGGTGGTAATGGCATCATTCGTGAGTTTGAATTTCAACAAGAAACCAGTGTGACGATTTTAAGTGAACGTCGTCGTCATTCACCAAGAGGAATTCACCAAGGCCAAGCCGGTGCAAAAGGACAAAACTTTTTTAACGATAAGTTAGTGGGAGCTAAAGTCTCATTAAATGTTAAACAAGGTGATCGTATTCGTATAGAGACACCTGGTGGTGGCGCCTTCGGAAAAGATATTAGTTGATATGTGTGGAATATGTGGTGAGCTAAGCCTTAATCAAGGTCGAGCAAATGAGCAAAAAATAAAAACGATGTTAAAGCATCTGGAACGTCGTGGTCCGGATGACCAAGGTATTTATATTAGTGAGCAAATTGGTTTGGGACATCAACGTCTTGCCATTATTGATTTGTCTGATAAAGGCAAGCAACCCATGTTAAATCAATCTCGATCAATTGCGATTGTGTTTAACGGCACAATTTATAATTACCCGCAATTACGCAAAGATTTGCAGGCTCTTGGTATAAGTTTTAATTCAACAGGTGATACAGAAGTTATCCTTAAAGCTTATGAAGCATGGGGTGAGGGCTGTGTTGAGCGTTTGATTGGAATGTTCGCCTTCGCAATTTGGGATACGCGAATTAACAAACTATTTATAGCGCGCGACCGCCTAGGCATCAAACCTTTTTATTACAGTCAGACAAAAGATTCTTTTATATTTGCATCTAATACACAAGCATTACTTTCAACAAAAGAGATCAATACAGAAGTTGATGCGCAAGCATTACAGCATCAATTTACCTTGCATGCGGTGATTCCTGCGCCAAGAACAATTTTGCAAGGTATACGCAAATTGCCACCAGGACATTACATGTGGATCGATCAAGACGGGGCTAGCGATGCAATATCTTATTGGAATTTGTCGGCATATCGTCCTGAACATAAGCATGAGCAAGAGTGGATGGAAGTTATTCAGTCGGCATTGCAGTTAGCTGTCGATCGACGATTAGAAATTGCCGATGTGCCAGTGGGAGTTTTGTTGTCAGGTGGATTAGATTCGAGTTTATTAGTAGGGCTACTGGCGCAAAAACATGGGAATGTGAATACATATTCAGTTGGTTTTGAGGACCAGCCTGAAGAACGTGGCAGTGAGTTTGAATATTCAGATGCCGTGGTTAAGGAATTTTCCACACATCATCATAAGTTTCAAATACCCAACAGCCGTGTGCTTGAACGACTGCCAGAAGCGATCAAACAAATGCCTGAGCCGATGGTGGCACAGGATGCCGTCGCATTTTATTTATTGGCTGAGCAGGTTAGTCAAGACATTAAAGTGGTGCAGTCTGGACAAGGGGCTGATGAAGTATTTGCTGGATATTTTTGGTATTCAAAAATGCACGCTGCAGCTGGCGAGTATATAGATCGTTTTGCACCTTATTATTTTGATCGTGACTTTGATGAGTATAGTCAGACAATTGATTCGGCCTATGTGCATCAAGATTATACGCGTGAATTAGTGAGTCGAGCCTTAACACAAAGCGATTCAGAAACGTTCATTGATGCTGTGCTGAATTTTGATGTCACCACTTTAATTGTCGATGATCCTGTCAAACGTGTTGATAGTATGACGATGGCTTGGGGGTTAGAAGCGCGCGTGCCTTTTCTGGATCACGAGTTGGTTGAACTAGCGATGCAGATGCCGCCTGAGATGAAATTGCGAGAAGGGGGGAAGTATGTGCTCAAGAAAATCGCGCGAGGGTTAATTCCAGATTCTGTGATTGATCGTCCAAAAGGTTATTTTCCAATGCCAGCGTTAAAGTTTGTGCGTGGAGCATTTTTAGAGATGGTGCAAGATATATTGAATTCATCTGCCTGTATCAACAGAGGGATTTTTTCGCGTGAATATGTAGAAAAACTGTTGCAAGAGCCAGATCAGTATCATACACGTTTACAGGGAAGCAAAGTTTGGCATATGGCATTGTTAGAACTGTGGTTACAAAGTAATGTGGATTCGGTGGCATCTCCCTCACCCTAGATATGTATAGCCGTGCGATTCTCGTTAAAATAAGCTCAATTTAATTACTTCAAATCTTCAAGGATGTGCCATGGATGTATTAGATCGAATTCGCGAACAGGTTGAATCAAATCCCGTTATTGTTTATATGAAAGGGACTCCACAGATGCCGCAATGTGGTTTTTCCATGCGTACTGCTGAAGCGCTTAAAAACTGTGGTCATGAGTTTGCCTACGTGAATGTATTAATGGATCCTGAGATTTTTCAAAATTTGCCTCGCTTCGCTGACTGGCCTACTTTTCCCCAGTTGTATATTAATGGTGAGCTAGTAGGTGGATGTGATATCACGCTTGAACTTGCCGAGAAAGGTGAGTTGCAAGATATGGTTAAGCAAGCAGCAGAATCCAAAAGTTAAGTTTCACTCTCATCGTCATCTTCCTCATTCTGTGTCAAAGCAGGATTAGACACCGGAAGAATTTGTTTTACTTGGTTATTCCAAGTATTGAGTATTTTGCAAAATAGCTCTGCTGTCATGCGTGCATCATAAATTGCGGAATGTGCATTTTCGTTATTCCAATCCAATCCCGCTTGCTGCGCCATTCTTGATAAGACTGTTTGGCCATAAGCCATTGCTCCTAGTGTTACGGTATCTAAAGCGCTAAATGGATGAAATGGGTTGTTTTTAACTTTGGCGCGGTTCGCTGATGTGTGGATAAAATTCAAATCAAAAGTGGCGTTATGTCCCACCAGAATTGCACGTTTACAAATATTCTCTTTCACCGCTGCGCGAATGGGTTTAAATATACTCTTAAGTGCCTCTTTTTCTGGTATGGCAATTCTTAACGGATGATACGGATCTATACCATTCACGGCTAAAGAAGCTGGTTCAATATTTGCTCCTTCAAATGGTTGAACATGCACTTGATGGGACTCTTTGCAATAAAGTTTACCGTTTGCATCAATTCCCAATATAATTGCCGCCACTTCCAGCAAAGCATCGGTTTGTGAATTAAAACCTCCTGTTTCAACATCTACCACAACCGGGCAAAAACCTCGAAAGCGATTCCCTAGAGGAACATAGTCAATTTTGTCATTGATAATATTTTGCAGGACAGACATGTGAAATTCTTATATTTTTTATATATTTAGCAGGTGATTGAGACAATCTTTCGATATACTTCGAGTTTAACCTAAACATAAAGCTTTTAAATTTTTAAATTATGACAGACATTCAAAAAGTCGTCCTTGCATATTCTGGCGGGTTAGACACATCCGTTATTTTGCGTTGGCTGGAGGAACAATATCAATGTGAAGTGGTGACCTTCACAGCGGATCTTGGCCAGGGAGAGGAAGTAGAACCTGCACGCGCAAAAGCTAAGCAGTTAGGTGTAAAGGAAATCTATATTGAAGATTTGCGCGAAGAATTTGTAAATGATTTTGTTTTTCCTATGTTTCGTGCCAACACCATCTATGAAGGCGAATATCTTTTAGGTACATCGATCGCTCGGCCGCTTATTGCGAAACGCTTAATTGAAATTGCTAAGGAAACGGGTGCCGATGCTATTTCCCATGGCGCGACAGGGAAAGGTAATGATCAAGTTCGTTTTGAGTTGGGAGCCTATGCGCTTAATCCGGACATCAAAATTATTGCTCCTTGGCGCGAATGGGACTTGAGCTCACGTGAAACCTTACTTGCTTATGCGGAAAAACATGGCATTCCCGTTGAGCAGAAACGTAAAGGTGGTTCTCCTTACTCGATGGATGCCAACTTACTACATATTTCGTATGAGGGTGGTGAACTTGAAGACCCATGGTGTGAACCGCAAGAAGACATGTGGCGTTGGAGTGTGTCTCCTGAGGCGGCGCCTAATCAAGTAGAAACTATTGAGCTTGGCTTTGAGCAAGGCGATGCAGTTAGTCTAAATGGTAAAAAATTGTCACCTGCGACCATGCTGGAAACGCTCAATACGCTCGCTGGGCGACATGGAATTGGACGCTTGGATATCGTTGAGAATCGATATGTCGGGATGAAATCACGTGGATGTTATGAGACGCCGGGCGGAACCTTGCTACTAAAGGCGCACCGCGCATTAGAGTCAATCACGCTAGATCGGGAAGTTGCTCATTTAAAAGACGATTTAATGCCTCGCTATGCAAAATTGATCTATAACGGCTATTGGTGGAGTCCAGAAAGGCTTGCATTACAAAGACTTATAGATGAAACACAAAAAACCGTCACAGGAGAGGTGCGCTTAAAGCTCTACAAAGGTAATATTATGGTTTGTGGCCGCAAATCTGATCAACACAGCTTGTTTAGTGAGACAATCGCAACATTCGAGGATGATCAAGGGGCTTATGATCAAAAGGATGCTGAAGGGTTTATAAAACTCAACGCACTGAGATTGCGAATCCAGGCGCAGTCCAAATAAAAAGATAGGAATCAGAAGACCGTATGGGAGGAGTGTCCGTGTCAAATAAGGGAATGTCAAAAATCTACTTAATGATCATCGTTATGCTAACTACGATCATGAGTGGATGTGCAACGACTCAATATGTTGAAGATGAACGTGATCCTTGGCAAGGGTTTAACCGTTCAATGTATGAATTTAATGATACGCTAGATAGAGCAATTCTTAAGCCCGTCGCAAAAGGCTATGTCGCTGTGACACCTCAATTTGTCAGAACAGGTGTTCGGAATTTCTATTCAAATATTGATGATGTGCACATCGCTGCCAATAATTTGATGCAGGGTAAATTCCGCGATTCACTCTCTGATGCAGGACGATTTGTCATTAATACAACAATTGGAATCCTTGGCTTATTTGATCCCGCTTCAGCAATTGGATTAGAGAAACATAATGAAGATTTTGGACAAACACTTGCTGTATGGGGCGTACCTCAAGGCCCATATGTTGTCTGGCCATTCCTCGGTCCAAATACATTAAGAACGACACCCTCATACGTTGTCGACCGAATCGCATTAAATCCGCTTACTTATATCGAGATGAAATGGGGTGAGCGAATAATAATATGGACGGTAAGGCAAGTAAGTGTTCGAGCTGAGTTATTGTCTTTAGAGAAACAAGTTGAAGGTATCTCCACGGATCGCTATGCATTCATTAGAGATGCATATTTGGATAGAAGAAATTTTTTAATACACGATGGGAATCCACCAGTTGATACAAGCCTGTATGAAGGCTTGGACGTGGATGGCGACGTTGATTAAGTTAAGATAGTTTAAGCATTATGGGAGCCTGCATACTTTGTGGAAAGTCTGCAGGCTTTTTTTATTCTTTACATAAAAGTTGCTATGAGCTTTATCAAGCATCAGAAGGTGAATTAACCAAAATAATAAAAGAGCAATTAGGCCAATCTACTTATACTCAGTTAGCTGAAATGCTTCAGATACATGTGGCAAATTATGGGTTTACTAAAGAAGCTTCCCAACGTACTTTGATTCGAGCGCTTGAAAGTTTTTCTAATGAAAATCTTGAAAAAATCCCTGATCAAAGTTATTCCGATTGGTTGATGCTGTTAAAAGAATTAATGCTTGATGAGTCTCTATTTATCAACAAAAATTTTATCATTCAGCAAGAAAGTCATTTCATAATTAAATCTATCCGCAATGGCATTTTGCCAGCCAGTAATGCAAACTCAGCAAATTTTTCTGTTGAGTTAAGCAGTAATGAAGTAATGAGATGGTGTTTCTCATCTTGTCATGTCGAGCAAATTAAACCTAAGCAGGAACAAGCTAATTGGTCGGTGATCAAGCAAATTATTGATAATACTTTACCTTCAAAAAGAAAAAATTTGTTTGAATCAAATGAAATTGGTGAAGGGAAGATCTGGTTAACAAATCTATGTATATATTACGAGAGTAACGATGGTGTAAATGCTATTGAATATAAGAATATTTATTCTTGCACGCCAATTAAAAGTGGCATCAAATTGCAGTCAAAAGAATTGCAATCAAGGCCACAATGTTTTTATTGTGAAGACGGAATACTACTATTTGAGTTTATTCAGTATGCGTTGAAAACTTAACATGCGCGTATCCTTGTGAAATTTTTAGGATACGCGTCTGTTTTTACTAGCTAAATAATGATTTAAGCCAGCCAAAAAAACCACCACTGTTACTTGATGAAGAGCTAGTGCTTGATGGCGTTGAACTGGACGGCTTGGATTCCATTGCTTTAGCGGATTCCCAGTGACGTCTTAAGGTAGAGCATTGAGGTGCTTCTGTTGAGCTGCTCATGATTATCTCCTCGCAATTTGCATTTTTATTATCAAGAGATTCACATCTGGTGAGATCTTAAACACCATTCTTGTATAAACCTTGTGCAAGTGCAACAATTTTTTAATCTAGTTTTCGCTAATCACAATGACGGCATTTTCTTTCACGCCATTTATATAATTGTTGATGACATCTCTTATTAGATTTTGCTGAACCTGCTCACGAATAGTATCAAAATCTGGTTTCTCTAGTTCTCTTACATCTTCAAGCTTGATAACGTGATAGCCAAAATCAGTTTGAACTGGGGAGACAGATACATCGCCTTTATTCATAGTTTTAACCGCATCGGCAAATGGCGGCACCATGCGAGATGCTTTAAACCAACCTAAGTCGCCGCCATTAGGTCCTGATGGACCTGTTGAACGTTCTTTGGCAAGCTCAACAAAGTCCGCGCCATTGCGCAGTGCTTCAATAACTGCTGCTGCTTCATCAGGGGTTTTAAGCAAAATATGGCGAGCCTTAAATTCGCGTGTGTCAGTGTTTTCCATTTGTGCGTTATAAGCTGCAAGTAATTCTTCATCTGTAAATGTTACATCGGAGAATTTATCACGCATTAAGACGCGAGCGAGTAGATCTGATTCTTGCATTTTGAGTTGGAAAGCAACGGCAGGGTCATCCGCAATTCCAGACTTAATCGCCTCCTGGCGTAGTAATTCAGTAGCAATCATCTCATCAATGATTTGTTGATCGGATATTTGTGGGTTACCCCTTAAGTTTTTAAATTGCGTAACTTGATCTTTGCTGATAATCGCATCATTTACACGTGCTGCAATTTGATCGTCGGCAACTGAGGCATTGTGGCTGTGGCCCGACTCTCCTTCATGCTTGCAAGCAACAAGTAGCGTGCTAATTATAAATAAAATAGTAATGAGACGAATCATACGAATTCCTTTGTTAATAAATGAGATGGAGTTTAAAACACCTTTTTATAAGGTTTAACAATAACTTTCTGATAGACCCCTGCAGCGATGTAAGGGTCCTCGTCTGCCCATGCTTGTGCGGCATCTAATGATTCGAATTCAGCAATGATAAGGCTGCCAGTAAATCCAAAATCACCAGGGTCTTCGCTATCCACGGCCGGATGAGGGCCAGCAGTTAATAGTTTCCCAGTATCAACTAGTGCTTGTAGTCTTTCTATATGTTTCGGGCGGACGCTTTTTCTCTTTTCCAAGCTGTTTTTAACGTCTTCACTTATGATGGCGTACCACATTATTAGTTCACTCTTTGGTTTTTATCATTATAAATTTGTTTAACATCATTCATTTCATGATTAAGATGCGCAATTCTAGCTGATTTATTGTCTCAGCATACCTTTATCTTAATCAACGAGCCTAATTCACGATGAGTCAATACTTTGTGATCCACCCGGTTAATCCTCAATTAAGGTTAATCAAGCAAGCGGTTGATATGATTAAGCAAGGTGCTTTAGTCGTGTATCCAACAGATTCTTGTTATGCCTTTGGCTGTCACCTGGGCGATAAAAATGCATTGGATAGAATTCGTAATCTGCGCAAAGTTGATGACAAACATAATTTTACTTTGGTGTGTCGGGATCTTTCTGAGCTGGGTAATTATGCATTTGTCGATAACACGATGTATCGACTATTGCGTGCATATACGCCTGGACCTTTTACCTTTATTCTGCGCGCGACGCGCGAAGTACCCAGAAGATTGCAAGTGGCTAAGCGAAAAACAATTGGTTTGAGAATTCCTGATAATCGTGTGGCATTAGCATTACTGGAAGAATTAAATGAGCCATTGATGAGTAGTACCTTAATCTTGCCTGGGGATGAAATTCCCATGAATGATCCACAAGAAATGCGTCAGCGTTTAGAACACCAAGTAGATTTGATTATTGATGGGGGTAACTGCGGGTTCGAGCCTACAACCGTTATCGATATGATTGATGGACATTTCGAAATTCTAAGGCAAGGTAAGGGAGAAATTGAACAGCTTTAATGATTCTAAAATACGGTTTTTAAAATAAAAGATATAGCAGCTTGTTCATCAAAGTCTTCTTCTCTAGGGAATCTTATTTCGGGGTATATAGAGAGATATAGCCAGTGTCGGTATATTTTTCGTGTGTAATTGGTCGTAATATAGTAATTGGTGGTTTGAAAATTTGGCTTAGTTCGGCCGATTATGCCCGCATGGTAAGTGATACTACTTTTGGGTGATAAAATTTGAGTAAAATTTAATGACTGGATTAGCTCAAAAAAATCTTTCCTTTCTTCATACTGAGCTTTTGAGTTCGTGTAAAATTCCAGAGTATTGCTGATAGGGCGAATAAATTTAATGCTGCTTGCTTCTCCAGCCTTGTCTTCTTGATAGTACCAGAATTCCTGATTGGGAATTGAGTACCAGTTTTCACTGAGTCGAAATTTGCGTTTTATCTGGTATTTGATATACGGATCAAAGCCCGCAGTGATTCCAAGTTTAGCTGAGCTCTTCCATTTTTTGTCTGGATTACTATCCCATTGTAGTCCAAAACTGGCATCATCAATGGAGTCACCATAATCATTTTGTGAGGGTAGTACTTGTTCTTCAAGGTTGTCTTCATCAGCAGAGTCACTGTTAAAAAACAATTTTAATCTTTCTGAAGTATTAGGAAGATCAATACGCAGAATTATTCGGTACTCAAGATTTTTATCACCAGATTCTTCGAAAACCTGCTTGGTTTCAACAATAAAGTGGCTTTTATTCTTTTTTCTCTTGTTAAAATCTTTTGCAAAAATACCGTCAATTCTTTGTGCTGCATTATTAGCGCCTTCGGCTATAGCGCGATGAGTCCGGTCGATGATATTGTCCTCATCTACCAAATCATCTTCTTCAGTGACTTGAGTGCTATCGTTTGTAGACTCTTTTGTGATTTGTTCATTATCTGCTTTTGCATTAGGTATCGTCAGCAAAGACATTAATAGCATAACAACTATGATGTTAAGAATAGACAAAACAGGTTTTCGTCTGGTGCATTCTACCTGATACATTCTTAGAATATTTTGTGATTCCTATCGTAAATCAACATTTGTGGATTGCCAGAAAAACTTTGTTGTTTTAGATTTTGCTGCGATATACCAGTATAATGTAATAATAAATGGACATTATCCTCAAGATTGTACTTTTCGCACCCCCTATCTTGCTCGCGATTACAATGCACGAAGTTGCCCACGGTTGGGCAGCACGTTATTTAGGTGATCCCACTGCAGCCAGTCTTGGCCGCTTGAGTTTGAATCCTATAAAGCATGTCGACCCTATGGGTACTATAGCCGTTCCGGCAGTCATGCTAACGCTGGGAGGTGTTTTGTTTGGATGGGCCAAACCAGTACCCGTAGATATGAATCAATTGAGATATCCTAAGGTTGATATGGCCTTAGTTGCGGCCGCAGGACCCGCATCAAATCTAGTCATGGCCGCTATTTGGGTGATAATTTTTAAAATTGGCTACAACATGGAGTCGACATTAGGTACAAATATTTTACTAATGGCAACAGTGGGTGTATTTATTAATTCCATTATAATGATTTTAAACTTGTTACCTTTGCCACCACTAGATGGCAGTAAAGTATTAGCTGGTCTATTGCCGGAAAATTTGAGTAACTATATTTATAAGTTAGAACCTTACGGTTTATTTATTGTATTGGGTGTATTCTTGCTCGACTTTACATTTAATATTGGAATATTTCAGAATCTTGTCATTATGCCTGTATATTCCCTCGTTATTTTTCTTGAAAGTTTATTTGGCTTAAATTCAAATGAAATTATTCAAGTCCTAAACACAATCGCAAAAGCTTAATAAATTGCCTTCAACTAGCGCACAAAATCAACGTGTTCTTTCTGGAATGCGTCCCACAGGTAGGTTACACCTAGGCCACTATCATGGAGTTTTGAAAAATTGGATCGAGTTACAGCATACTCATGAATGCTACTTTTTTGTGGCCGATTGGCATGCTTTAACCACGGAATATGACAATACCTCTGTGATCGCTAATCATGTGATCGATATGGTGATCGATTGGTTAGCCGCAGGTGTAAGTCCAGGTACGTCAACTTTATTTATACAGTCGCGAATACCTGAACATGCGGAGTTACATTTATTGCTTTCAATGAACACGCCGCTTGGTTGGTTAGAGCGTGTCCCTAGTTATAAAGATCAGCAAGAAAAGCTTAAAGAAAAAGATCTGGCAACCTATGGGTTCTTGGGTTACCCCTTATTGCAAGCAGCCGATATTCTTGTCTATAAAGCGGGCAATGTGCCAGTGGGTGAAGATCAAGTCGCGCATGTGGAGCTTACCCGCGAAGTCGCACGACGCTTTAATCATTTATACGGTAAAGAGCCTGGGTTTAAAGAAAAAGCCGAACAGGCGATCGCAAAAATGGGTAAAAAGAATGCCAAGCTTTACAAAAAGCTGCGCAAAGACTTTCTTGAAAAAGGCAATGAAGAAGCACTGAATGTTGCGCAGGCTTTATTGGATTCGCAACAAAATATTTCCTTAGGCGATAGGGAACGTTTATTTGGTTTTCTTGAAGGTGCAGGAAAAATTATATTACCTGAGCCAAATGCGTTGTTGACGGCAGCATCGAAAATGCCAGGCTTGGATGGGCAGAAGATGTCCAAGTCATATGGAAATACCATCGCCTTGCGCGAAGAGCCAAAAGAAGTGGAGAAAAAATTACGCACAATGCCCACAGATCCTGCACGCGTGCGCAGAGATGATCCGGGTGATCCTGAAAAGTGTCCCGTGTGGCAACTTCACCAAGTTTATTCTGAAGATGATGTGCAGAATTGGGTGAAAGCAGGCTGTATAAGCGCTGGAATAGGGTGTGTGGAGTGCAAACAACCCGTGATTGAAGCCGTGCAAAATGAATTAAAGCCGATACAAGAGCGCGCTAAAGAATACGAGCAAGACTTAACAAGTGTTCATAGTATAATTAATGACGGTTGCGAGCAGGCAAGAGACATTGCACGTGATACACTAGAGGACGTGCGTAAAGCAATGGGTTTGATTTACCGATAATCGTATATGGAAGATCAGTCAAATACTGAAGTAGAACAAGCAAAACAAAACGAAATGCCGTTTGCCATGGTGCAAGGCGAACCAGTCACTGTCCCTCCTCAAGATCTATATATACCTCCCGATGCCCTAGAAGTTTTCCTGGATGCTTTTGAAGGGCCACTAGATTTACTCTTATATCTGATTAAACGTCAGAATCTAGATATTTTGACATTACCCATTGCCAATATTACTCATCAATACATGGAGTACATCGACTTGATGAAAGAATTGAGGCTTGAATTGGCAGCCGAATATTTAGTCATGGCGGCGATGTTGGCAGAAATCAAATCGCGTATGTTGTTGCCACGCCCGGTGGAAGAAGATGACGAAGAGGATCCTCGAGCAGAATTAATTCGACGTTTGCAAGAATACGAACGCTTCAAAAAAGCGGCGGAAGATATCGATGCTTTACCACGCATTGAAAGAGATTTTGAAGAAATAAATATCATCCAGACTGAAGTTGTCACTGAAGAAAAACTTCCACAAGTGGATATGAAAGATTTGATACATGCTTTACAGGATGTATTGCGCAGAGTCGAAATCAATAAATCGCATGAAATTTATCAAGAGCCTCTTTCAATTCGTGAGCGCATGAGTAGTATTTTAAATACGCTCAATGCTGATGACTTTGTCGACTTTGCTAGTTTCTTTACCAAAGAAGAAGGTAGAAACGGCGTCATCGTCACTTTTATTGCAATTTTAGAATTGCTTAAAGAACGTGTTATTGAAATTGTCCAATCTGAAATATTTGCCCCTATTTATGTAAAGACTGCTGGCCAAGCAGTCACGTCAGGAGATGAGGATGTCTGATTCACTAGGCTATGCACAAGTTAAAAATATTGTTGAGGCTGCCTTGCTCGCAGCTGACCATCCATTAACAGTTGAGCAAATATTGAGATTGTTTGATGATGATAAACAGGTGCCTAGCAAAGATGACATAAAAAAAGCCATCGCAGAATT
>JBCDBX010000001.1:0-100178 GCA_039182865.1 Pseudomonadota bacterium | reverse complement strand
GTTGAAACAGAATTTAGTGAAGAGCGTGAATCACTACTGGAAAGCCTACATGATGGCAGTGTGGTGAAAGGTATCGTTAAGAACTTAACCGATTATGGTGCTTTCTTAGATCTTGGTGGTGTCGACGGCTTATTACACATCACTGATATGGCTTGGAAGCGTGTTAAGCATCCATCCGAAGTCGTCGCCATTGGTGACGAAATTGAAGTTAAAATTCTTAAGTTTGATAAAGAGAAAACACGTGTTTCCTTAGGATTGAAACAGCTGGGTTCGGATCCTTGGGCAGACTTAATGCGTCGATTCCCAGAAGGGGCAAGATCTTTTGGTAAAGTTACAAATATTGCAGATTATGGTTGTTTCGTAGAAATTGAGGATGGCGTTGAAGGGCTCGTCCACGTGTCTGAAATGGATTGGACAAGCAAGAATGTTAATCCTGCTAAAATTGTTGCACTTGGTGACGAGGTTGAAGTGATGATTCTCGATATTGATGAGGAGCGTCGTCGCATTTCTCTGGGCATCAAGCAATGTCAGTCAAATCCATGGGATGAATTTGCCGCGACGCATGACAAAGGAAGCAAAGTTAGCGGCCAAATCAAATCCATCACTGACTTCGGAATCTTTATTGGCTTGGATGGTGGAATCGATGGTCTGGTGCACTTATCTGATATTTCTTGGAATGATACAGGTGAAGATGCAATCCGTAATTTCAAAAAAGGCGAAGAGATCGAAGCGATCGTGCTCACTGTTGATGCAGAAAGAGAGCGTATCTCGCTTGGAATTAAGCAGTTAGATCAGGATCCGTTGTCTATTTATCTTGCAGAACATCAAAAAGGTAGTATCGTTACGGGAAAAGTTAAAGAGATTGATGCTAAGGCAGCAATTATAGAACTAGGTGATGGAATTGAAGGTGTGCTTCGAGCAACTGAATATGCGCGTGATAAAATTGAAGATTTACGTAGCGTATTGAAAGAAGGTGAATCAGTGGAGGCGAAGTTCATGGGTGTTGATCGCAAAACTCGTGCAATCACACTTTCTATTAAAGCCAAGGAAGAACAAGAAGAAGCAGATGCTCTTCAGGATTATAACAATACTGGTGGAGGTTCGACTTCTCTTGGAGATATTATCAAGGAACAGATGGGTGACTAATTTACGTTAACATTTTCTGATAAGGACTTACCTGTGGCAAATGTAATAACCAAATCTGAGCTGATAGAAAAAATTGCGCAAAAGCAAAGTCATTTGCAGCATAAAGATATTGAGCTATCTGTTAAAAGTGTCATAGAACAAATGAGTGATGCACTTTCTACCGGAGAGCGCATCGAAATTCGAGGCTTTGGCAGTTTCTCATTACATTTTCGTCCTCCACGCGTGGGTCGAAATCCCAAGACTGGTGAAACTGTCTCACTGCCTGGAAAATACGTGCCTCATTTTAAACCCGGCAAAGAGTTACGTGAGCGAGTTAACAAGGACTTGGATAATCAGGAAAGTTAATCCATTGGCTCGTTGGAGCTATTGCTAACTTAAAATGTCAGATCACATGGTTATTGTCGCGCTGGATTACTCTGATCCAGCACAAGCTGTGCAGTTTGTTGAGAAAGTTTCCCCAAATCTTTGCGCCTTGAAGGTCGGTTTTGAACTGTTTTTATCGGGAGGTCCGACTTTAGTTGAAGCACTTGTTGCGAAAGACTTTAAAGTTTTCTTAGATCTCAAATTTCATGATATCCCAAATACTGTCGCGCAAGCTTGCACAGCTGCTGCAAACATGGGTGTTTGGATGATGAACCTGCATGCCTCTGGTGGTTCGGAGATGATGTGTCGTGCACTTGAAGCCATTGATAAATATCCATCAGATTCACGTCCTAAATTAATTGCCGTAACCGTGCTCACTTCCATGAGTCAAGAAGATTTAAGCAACATTGGTGTTAATGATGATGTCACCACCGTAGTGAAGAAGTGGGCGCTTAGTGCATTTAATGCAGATCTAGATGGTGTTGTATGTTCCGCACAAGAATCTTCAATGATTCGTCAATCCACAGATAAAGAATTTCTCATTGTGACACCAGGTATACGTTTACCGATTGATGATGTTAACGATCAAAAACGAATTGTCACACCAAGTGATGCCCGTTTAAATGGCTCTTCACATATTGTAGTCGGTCGTCCGATTACTAAAGCGGAGGATCCTATTGAGGCGCTAAATACTTTCAATAAAGCGTTCTCATGTGCGTAATGCACATATGCACGTATCTGTATTAACTCCAACTTATTAAAATTTATTCGCGCGCTCTTTTAGTGTGTATCGAAGACTGATAAAACTTGGAGATTATTATGAAAAACTATTTACTATACTTTTTATTAGCAATTTCATTACTTGTAGGCAATGTTCTTTATGCAGAGCCATTGAATATAAACACCGCGACTGCTGAGCAGATCGCTGATAATTTAAAAGGTGTCGGACTTAAAAAAGCACAAGCCATTATTCAGTATCGCGAACAATATGGTAAATTTAACTCTGCTCAAGATTTGCTAAATGTTAAAGGTATAGGTGAGTCTACTTTACAAAATAACCAAAGTAATTTGTTGTTCGAATAATCAAAAATAGCTTTGGCCTATTAATGCATATGAATTAATAGGCCTCTAGGCTGCTAAATGGTGCTTTATCAGCCGGTGAGCAGTTCCACTCTTTTCAGTGATTATGTATGATCGTTCTCAATTATGTCGTTATATCTATCTTAGAATAATGCAGAAATTGTTAAGTCATTTTTAGTTACAAAGTGTGGAATTATGAAAAAAATTCGTAAAGCGATCTTTCCTGTTGCTGGAATGGGCACGAGATTTTTGCCTGCAACTAAAGCCAATCCTAAAGAAATGCTGCCTATCGTTGATAAGCCCCTCATACAGTACGCTGCTGAGGAAGCAGTGAATGCCGGCATCGAAGAATTAGTATTTATCATTGGTAGATCAAAACGATCTATTCCTGATCATTTTGATAAAGCATATGAATTAGAAGCAGAGCTGGAGGCAAATGGCAAAACTAAAATGCTTGAGGTCGTGCAAAATATTTTACCAACTAGCGTTTCATGCATTTACATAAGGCAATCTGAGGCTTTAGGGCTGGGGCATGCTGTGCTTTGTAGTCGCCCTGTCATTGGAAACGAGCCATTTGCAGTGATTTTGGCAGACGATCTTATCGATAGTGAACCAAAAGGATGTCTGAAGCAGATGGTCGAAATTTATGAGCATGAGCAAAGTGGCGTGATTGGAGTTCAAAAAGTGCCACAAGAAAACGTAAGTAGTTATGGTGTTATCTCAGGTGATCAAATTTCAGATAATCTATGGAGGGTTTCAGGCATTGTTGAAAAGCCAAAAGTGGAAGAAGCGCCGTCGAATATTGCGGTAGTTGGGCGATACATTTTAGATGCATCGATTTTTGATTGTATTGAGGAAACCTCTGAGGGTGCGGGCGGTGAAATTCAACTAACGGACGCATTAGCTAAGCAAATCGAGAAGAGGTCATTGTATGCTTATGAATTTTCTGGCACGCGTTATGATTGTGGAAGTAAGATGGGTTACTTGCAGGCAAGCGTTGAGTACGGCATGAAACATCCTGAAGTAGGACAAGAATTTACTGAGTTTTTAAAAAGTAAAGGATAGTGAGAGCTATCTAGCAATCAATCCTGAGAAATTTATTATCAAGTCTTAAATCAAGCGAGAGAAATACGCAATTTTATTTCTTTGAGCTTGACTTGGCTCCCCGGGACGGGCTCGAACCGCCGACCTAGTGATTAACAGTCACCCGCTCTACCGACTGAGCTACCGGGGATCAGGAAGGCGCAGATCTTACTGGTCTGAAATGATTGGGTCAACTCAGTAACCGACCGATAATTGGTGTAATTTTCAGCATTATTATCATTTGCACCAATATAAATTTCTAAAATGTGAACTACTCCCCCTACAAACTCTTATTTACGTTATGCAGGTCACTTTTCTGTTTAATATCAAATACTAATATCACCATACAGAAGCATACTATTTTGACTGTTTGTCGCTGGTCATCAGATGGTTTCTACCAGTTGGCAGAGGTAGACCTCATGTACTAGATGAACACAATAGAGTGTGTATAGGAATTATTAAGTAACTTAGGGATAAGGAGTTTTCGGGTGAGTAGTGTTACTTCTATAGATTTTGATGACTGCCAGATAAGATTGGTGGAAAGAGAAAGCGGACAATTCTGGTATGTTGTAGCAGATGTATGCCGATGTGTAGGTGTAGCGATTAATAGTCGCACAGGTAAGCCCAATGTAACGGTTGCGACTCGTGAGTTAACAGATGAGCATAAGGAAAAATATCGTGTGGATACGCCAGAGAATCCTAAAAATCCATGGATAGACATGATGATAGTTTCTCAAGCAGGCTTAATCCATATGCTTAGTTTATCAGATAGTCTAAAAGCGCAAGAATTTAAGCAATTCGTCCAACATCAACCGCAGTTATCAGGCTCGCAAAACGTCACATATGCCGCGGCAGCGGAATAAGATTATTAGTTCATCAACTGGCCGAGTCTTTCTAAAGACTCGGCCAGTTTCTCTTTAGAGGTCGCAAAAGAAATTCTCATATAACCAGGCAGTCCAAAAGCAGTGCCTGGAACCACAGCAATTCCACATTTGTCTAATAGGTAAGTAGCAAACTGAACGTCGCTCTCAATGCCAGGTGTTATTTTTATCGCTTCGCTAATGTTAGCAAAACAATAAAATGTACCATGTGATCTACTGCAGCTAAAACCATTGATCTTATTTAGACCATCAACGATAAAATTATGTCTCTCTTCAAAGGCTTCACACATATCGCTTACACAGCTTTGATCTGAGGATAAAGCGGCTTGTGCAGCCGCTTGTGAAATTGAGCATGGATTTGATGTACTTTGAGATTGAATATTTTTCATTGGCTCAATGACTCCAGCAGGACCCGCCGCATAGCCAATTCGCCAACCTGTCATGGAGTATGCTTTAGAAACTCCATTTAATACTATTGTTCGTGGTTTTAGCTCTGGGCAAACAGATAAAATATTTGAGAAGTCTTGATTGTCAAATAAAATATGTTCATACATATCATCAGTCGCAATCATTACTTGAGGATATTTTAATAGAACATCAGCCAGTGCCTCTAATTCTTTTGCGCTATAACAAGCCCCAGATGGGTTAGAGGGGCTATTGATTACAAATAATTTAGATTTGTTACTGATTGCGCTAGTTAGCTGCTTAGCATTAATTTTGAAGTTCTGACTATGATCCGCTTTTATATAGACAGGTTTGCCGTTGGCTAGAAGCACCATGTCAGGGTAAGAAACCCAGTATGGAGCAGGGATGATGACTTCATCATCTTGATCTATCACAGCCTGACATAAGTTATAGAAACTTTGTTTACCCCCGCATGAAACGAGAATTTCATTCATGCTGTATTGCAATCCATTATCTTTTGAAAACTTATCGATGATGGCTGCTTTCAACGAATTTGTGCCGCCCACCGGTGTATATTTGGTTTGGCCAGCATTCATCGCCTCAATTGCGGCTTGTTTAATATGCTTTGGGGTGTCAAAGTCTGGCTCACCTGCAGCTAAATTGAGCACATCAACACCTTCAAGGCGAAGTTGATTCGCTTTGGCTGTGACCGCTAAGGTGGGAGATGGTTTTATTCGGCGAACGCGGGAAGCGAGTTTAATGTCCAATTTAATGTATTTCCCTGAAAATAATTTCTATATGTCTTTCAAGCGAGAATCATACTTTATTTTTTTTAATGCGATAAGTGAATGGCCAAAGAATTTTGCATAGAAGCTGAATTTCAACCTGCTGGTGACCAACCAGAAGCAATAAAAGAGCTTGTTAGTGGCTTGGAGGATGGGTTGGCCCATCAAACTTTGCTGGGGGTAACAGGTTCGGGTAAGACCTTCACGGTTGCGCATGTTATTCAGAATGTACAACGTCCAACAATAATTTTAGCGCCAAATAAAACTCTGGCAGCCCAGCTATATGGAGAGATGAAATCATTTTTTCCACACAATTCTGTTGAGTACTTTGTTTCCTACTATGATTATTATCAACCCGAAGCCTATGTGCCAACAAGTGATACGTTTATAGAAAAAGATGCATCTGTGAATGACCACATAGAGCAAATGCGATTATCTGCAACCAAAGCATTATTTGAGCGCAATGACACAATTATAGTTGGAACAGTTTCAGCAATTTATGGTTTGGGTGATCCACGCTCTTATTTAAATATGGTACTGCATTTAGATCGTGGTGATATTACAGATCAAAGGAAAATATTACGACGTCTCGCAGAACTTCAATACAAACGAAATGATGTCGAATTAAAGCGCGGTACATTTAGAGTGCGTGGGGAAGTGATTGATGTGCACCCGGCAGAATCTGATCGTGAAGCGATTCGAATTGAGCTATTCGATGATGAAATCGAGCAGCTGAGTTATTTTGATCCACTTACAGGGGAAGTATTGCGTCGAGTGCCTCGTCTGACTGTTTACCCAAAGTCACACTATGTCACACCACGCAGCGTAATTCTGAATGCGATTGATTCCATTAAGAATGAACTTAAGGAGCGTTTAGAAAATTTACGTAGCATCGAAAAATTAGTGGAAGCTCAACGATTAGAGCAGCGTACTCAGTTTGATCTGGAAATGTTACAAGAGTTAGGTTATTGCGCAGGTATTGAAAATTACTCTCGCTATTTAAGTGGTCGTGGTGCTGGTGAGCCTCCGCCTTGCCTACTCGATTATCTGCCTGAGAATGCACTAATGATTATGGATGAAAGCCATGTATCAGTGCCGCAGTTTGGTGGTATGTATAAAGGTGATCGTTCGCGTAAAGAAACATTAGTGGAGTATGGCTTTAGATTGCCCTCGGCATTAGATAACAGGCCACTTAAATTTGAGGAATTTGAAGCCTTATCTCCACAGGTGATATATATCTCAGCAACACCAGGTAATTACGAAGGGGAAAAATCTGGAAAGGTTGTTGAGCAAGTTGTTCGTCCAACCGGTTTAATAGATCCGCAAGTAGAAGTGCGTCCTGTGGTAACACAAGTTGATGATGTGTTGTCTGAAATCAATGAAAGAGTCGCAAACCAAGAGCGCGTGTTAATTACAACTTTAACTAAGCGTATGTCGGAAGACTTAACTGAATATTTGGATGAACATGGAGTGCGCGTGCGTTATTTACATTCAGATATTGATACTGTTGAACGAGTTGAGATTATTCAAGATTTACGTAAGGGGGTTTTTGATGTCCTGGTAGGGATTAACTTATTGCGTGAGGGTTTAGATATTCCTGAAGTATCACTGGTGGCGATACTTGATGCGGATAAGGAAGGATTCTTACGATCAGACCGCTCATTAATTCAAACTATCGGGCGTGCTGCTAGAAATTTAAATGGTAAAGCGATTTTGTATGCCGATAAGATTACTGGTTCTATGCAACGAGCAATGGAAGAAACTGACCGACGCCGTGAAAAACAAATTTACTATAATCAGGAGCATGGTATTACTCCACGAAGTATTCAAAAATCTATTGGAAATATCATGGAGGGGGCACAATCACGTTACGATCAACAACGCTATCAGCAATTACATGAGATTGCCGAAGAGGGCGTTGAATTTGGGACTTTGAGTCCACAGCTTGCGGCCAAAAAAATTCACCAACTCGAATTACAGATGTATGAGTTTGCTCGAAATCTTGAATTTGAAGATGCCGCGAGAATACGAGATGAAATCCAAAAACTTAAAAGTGTGGCTTTTGAGACACCAAGCGCAAAAGCTAGTTAGGCGCAAAAGTTGGGGTGTAAAACCACTAAGTCTGTGGTAACTTCCGCAGTCCTGTGACAGCAGGCGCGTAGCTCAGTTGGTTAGAGCACCACCTTGACATGGTGGGGGTCGTTGGTTCGAATCCAATCGCGCCTACCAGACCTGCGAGGGCTATTCCTCGCAAATTGATAGTCACGAAGTGACACCTTAGAATAAATTAAATATGTGTGGCTATTGCGTGCAACTAAATTGTGTCGAAGGCACACAACATAGTTATTAAATAAAAAAACATGTGGTCCTTCGTATCGACCACCACTGGAGAAATAAATGCCCATCATAACTTTGCCCGACGGCAATACTAAATCTTTTGATCAACCAGTCACTGTTGCACAAGTTGCTCAGTCAATTGGCCCAGGATTAGCTAAAGCGACAATAGCTGGACGTGTTAATGGCGAGCTTGTCGATGCTTGTGTTGAAATTAATGATGATGCGGATCTTTCTATTATTACTAGCAAAGACCAAGAAGGTATCGAAATCATTCGACACTCATTTGCACATTTGATTGGTCATGCAGTAAAGCAATTATTTCCTTCAGCTAAAATGGCGATCGGCCCTGTGATCGAAAATGGTTTTTATTACGATATTGAATTTGAACGCAGTTTCACACCAGAAGATTTAGAAGCTATCGAGAAACGTATCGAAGAATTAATCAAGCAAGACTACGATGTAATTCGTAAAATAGTCACTCGTGATGAAGCCATATTGGCATTCAAAGAACGTGGTGAAGATTACAAAGTTGAAATTGCCAGTGAAATTCCAGATGGTGAAATTATTGCGCTTTATTTGCATCAAGAATACACCGATATGTGTCGCGGTCCTCATGTGCCCAACACACGTCATTTAAGAGCATTTAAATTAACAAAATTAGCAGGTGCCTACTGGCGTGGTGATTCCAAGAACAAAATGCTGCAACGCATTTATGGCACTGCATGGCCTGATAAAAAACAGCTCAAGCAATACCTAAAGCAAATTGAAGAAGCAGAAAAGCGCGATCATCGACGTCTGGGCAAACAAATGGATTTATTCCATTTTCAGGAAGAAGCTCCTGGCATGGTGTTCTGGCACGCGCGAGGCTGGGAGTTGTATCGAAATGTTGAGGATTATATGCGTCAACAGTTAATTGCTCATGATTACAGCGAGGTGCATACGCCTCAAGTACTAGACCGTACCCTTTGGGAAAAATCAGGTCACTGGGACAAATTTGGTGACATGATATTTACGACTCAATCCGAAAGTCGAGAATTTGCGGTTAAGCCCATGAATTGTCCGGGGCATGTGCAGATATATAACCAAGGCCTAAAAAGTTATCGTGATTTGCCTTACAAAATCGCAGAATTCGGCGTTGTCCACCGTAATGAGCCCTCAGGTACCTTGCATGGATTGATGCGAGCGCGCAGATTTGTCCAAGATGATGCGCATATCTTTTGCACTGAAAATCAACTGCAAAGTGAAGTATCTGGATTAATTGATCTGACTTTCGAGGTCTATAAGGATTTTGGCTTTGAGACTATTGAATTGGCTCTCTCAACGCGCCCCGAACAACGTGTGGGCGAAGAATCGCTCTGGGACAAAGCTGAGGAGGGCCTGAAAATAGCTCTCGAGAACAAGGGGTTAGAGTATGTGCTACAACCCGGAGAAGGAGCATTTTATGGACCAAAAATTGAATTCACGCTGCGTGATAGCTTAGGACGAAGATGGCAATGTGGCACCATTCAACTCGATTTCTCGATGCCACAAAGGCTAGAGGCGAGTTATGTCGCGGAAGATGGCACTAAGAAAACACCCGTAATGATCCATCGAGCTATTTTAGGGTCTCTAGAACGATTTATCGGGATATTAATTGAGCATCATGCGGGCAATTTGCCATTATGGCTAGCGCCTGTCCAAGCCGTGGTTCTGAATATCACTGATGCGCAAGCGGATTATGCCAAAAAAGTCCAAAAAATGCTGATAAATGAAGGCTTTCGGGCCAATCTCGACTTGAGAAATGAGAAGATTGGCTATAAGATTCGCGAGCACACAATTCAACGCATTCCATACCTGTTGGTTGTAGGCGACCGAGAGGTAGAATCGCAAACTATAGCTGTTCGTACTCGCGAAGGAAAAGATCAAGGCTCAATGAAAATTGAAGCCTTACTCAAGTTATTCTCTGATGAAATAACTCCTCACGAAAGCAGCTAAAAACACATAGGAGTTAGCATATTAGTGCAAGTAAAGACGTTCGCCTGAATGATGAAATTTTCGACTCAGAAGTTCGATTAATTGATGCAGAGGGTGAAAATGTCGGTGTAGTCGCAATTGATGAAGCTTTGAGAATTGCTATTGAAGCAGATCTTGATCTAGTTGAAATTTCTCCTAATGCGAAACCTCCAGTTTGCCGTGTGATGGACTACGGCAAATACAAGTTTGAGCAGAATAAAAAAGCCCATCAAGCAAAGAAAAAGCAAAAGCAAATACAGGTTAAAGAAATTAAATTCCGGCCTGGTACAGAAGAGGGTGATTATCAGGTAAAACTTAAAAAGCTCATTGAGTTTCTGGAAGCCGGCGATAAAACAAAAATTACAATTCGCTATCGCGGTCGAGAAATGCAGCATCCAGAACTTGGCGCACAATTGCTTGATAGAATTGAAGAAGATTTAGAAGAATACGGAGACGTAGAACAACGTCCAAAAATGGAAGGCCGACAACTTGTGATGGTGTTGGGGCCCACCAAGAAGAAAAAATAATTTTTATTGGAATTAAGGTTATGCCTAAGTTAAAAACAAATCGTGGTGCAGCTAAGCGATTTAAAAAAACAGCTACTGGAAAGTTCAAATGTTCTCAATCTCATTTGAGGCATATTTTGACAAAGAAAAGCAGTAAGCGTAAGCGTCATTTACGTAGCCCAGATATTATTGATGCGGTCGATACACCAATGGTTCGACGCATGATTCCTTATGCATAAAGCATATTATTAGGTTAAGAGTTAGGAAGTAAGAAAATGTCTAGAGTTAAGCGCGGTGTAACCGCAAGAGCACGACACAAGAAAGTTTTAGCTAAAGCTAAGGGTTATTATGGTGCGCGTAAAAATGTTTACCGTGTTGCTACGCAAGCCGTCACAAAAGCCGGCCAGTATGCTTATCGCGATCGTCGTCAAAGAAAAAGACAGTTTAGATCTCTATGGATTACACGTATTAATGCCGCAGCGCGCCAGTTTGGTATCTCGTATAGCCGAATGATTGATGGTCTTAATAAAGCTTCTATAGAAGTTGATCGTAAAGTTTTGGCAGATTTAGCGGTACATGATATAGCAGCATTTGGGCAGTTAGCTGAGAGAGCTAAAGCCCAACTGTAAGCTAGCGCTTTTTAAATTTGTTTATAGAAGGGGAAGACGATAATCTTTCCCTTTTTTTATACTAAAAAATAATAAAAGAAATTTAATGTGAGCGAGTTAGACGATTTATTGCAAAAAGCATGTACTGAAGTTGATTCCGCATCTGACTTAAAAGCGCTTGATGATTTACGTGTGCGTTATTTAGGGAAAAAAGGCTTAGTTACAGAACAGTTAAAAATGCTGGGAAAGCTATCTTCAGAAGATAGACCAGCTGCTGGTCAACGCATCAATGAAGTTAAGCAAGAGATTCAAGCAAAACTTAGTGAGAAGTCGAATGCTCTTGAAGAATTAGCAATAAACGAAAAATTAAAAGCAGAAACGATTGATGTGACATTGCCAGGTCGTACAGATTCAGTTGGCACATTACATCCAGTGACTATCACGTTAAGACGAATTGAAAATTTATTCCAGCGACATGGATTCTCCGTCGCAGATGGCCCTGAAATTGAAGATGATTTTCATAATTTTGAGGCCTTAAATATTCCTCCCCATCATCCCGCGCGCGCAATGCACGACACGTTTTATTTTGATGATGGATTGCTACTGCGTACGCATACATCATCAGTACAAATTCGTACTATGGAGAACACCACACCTCCAGTTCGAATTATAGCGCCTGGACGTGTTTATCGCTGTGACTCGGATGTCACGCATAGCCCTATGTTTCATCAGGTGGAAGGTTTGTTAGTTGATAAAGGTGTTAACTTCGCTCAACTTAAAGGGCTTGTGATCGAGTTTCTGCATGCGTTTTTTGAAGACGATCAATTAGGCATACGTTTCCGTCCATCATATTTTCCATTTACCGAACCTTCTGCCGAAGTTGATATTGAATGGAAGGATAATAAAGGAAACTCTAATTGGTTAGAAGTTATGGGTTGTGGAATGGTGCATCCTAATGTCTTTAAGCAGGTTGGAATTGATCCTAAAACATATAATGGATTTGCTTTTGGCTTAGGCGTTGAGCGTTTAGCAATGCTTTATTACGGTGTACGTGATTTGCGCATGTTTTATGAAAATGATTTACGCTTCTTACGTCAGTTTGTCGCTTAGGATCTACTATGAAAATTAGCGAAAATTGGTTAAGGGAATGGGTGAACCCTCAAGTAAGTACACAAGAATTAGGTGAGCGTCTCACAATGGCAGGTTTAGAATTAGATGGTATCGAACCTGCAGCGCCTGATTTAACAGGCGTCATCGTGGCAAAAATTAAGTCAACAGCACCTCATCCTGATGCAAAAAAATTACAAGTTTGTCAGGTAGATGTCGGTGATAGTCAAACGAGACAAATTGTCTGTGGGGCAAAAAATGCACGACCTGGTTTAACCGTTGCGCTAGCGACTGAAGGTGCTGAACTTCCAGGTGGGATAAAAATTGCTGCGACGAAACTGCGAGGTGTGCAATCCTTTGGAATGATATGTTCTTCAAATGAGCTTGGTTTGGATGAGGATGCCGAAGGCATTTTAGAATTAGATGAGAAGCTTGAGCTTGGAATGCCTTTAACAGTAGCGCTAAAACTTAATGATGCTGTCTATGATATTGATCTTACGCCCAATCGTTCAGATTGTTTAAGTGTGCAAGGTGTGGCGCGCGAAGTTTCGGCGTTATACAAAGTGCCTGTCAACAAGCCAGAGCTAAATTCTTATTCACCTGAGACTGATCAGAGTTTTCCAGTTGAAGTGCAAGCGAATCGTGCCTGTCCACACTATTGTGGTCGAGTGATTGTTGGAGTAAATGCTAATGCGAATACACCGGTGTGGATGAAGGAATATTTACGTCGCAGCGGAATTCGCTCCATCAGTATCATTGTCGATATATGTAACTACGTCATGCTTGAATTAGGTCAACCGATGCATGCGTTTGATCTCGATAAAGTTAGCGAGAAGGTTGTCGTGCGCATGGCGCAAAATGAAGAAAAGCTTGAGCTGTTAGATGGAAAAGAAGTAACCCTCTCAAATGAGCATTTAGTAATAGCCGATGCGGATAAAGTGCTTGCTTTAGCAGGTATCATGGGTGGCAATGAGTCTGCCGTCCAGTTAGATACAAAAAACATATTTCTAGAAAGTGCTTATTTTGATTTATTGGCCATAGCCGGCAAAGCGCGTCAATTTGGGTTGCATACCGAATCTTCGCATCGGTTTGAACGTGGTGTAGATCCGGAGTTGGCTATTCAAGCAATGGAACGAGCGACGACTTTAATTAAAGAGTTTGCAGTTGGTGATATTGGACCAATAACTAACGTTGTAAATGAAGATGGCCTGCCGAAAAGAAAAGCCATCAGCTTGCCAATTGAACTTATACAAAATTTATTGGGTGTTAACATAGAAATGAAGAATGTCATTTCGATGTTTGAAAGCTTAGACTGTGTTGTTGATCAAATATCTGATAGAGAATTAACAATTACTCCACCAAGTTATCGATTTGACCTTGAAATAGAACAAGATCTAATTGAAGAAGTTGCCCGTCTATGTGGTTATGATCAATTTCCAACACAAGCTTTAGAGACCGCTTCAACTATCGGCTCTAGAACAAGTAAGTCTGATGTTATCTTTGAAATGCAGAAAAGCTTTATATCGCTTGGTTATAACGAAGCGGTTACATTTAGTTTTACTGAAAAAGAGCATTGTGCTTTATTTGCAATCGAGCTACCAAAAGAATTAGCTAATCCCATTTCAACTAGCTTGTCGCATATGCGTACCAGTTTATGGCCGGGTTTATGTATGGCGGCTAATTATAATCTAAAACGCCAACAATCAAGTGCCAAGCTATTTGAAATAGGTCGAAAATATTTAGTCAAATCGACGGGCTTAGAGCAAACTCAGGTGATTGCTGGTGTCTCGGTTGGAGAATTATATCCTCGACAGTGGGGTCGTGATGTCAACTCCGTAGACTTTTATGATGTTAAAGGTCATTTGGAGCAGTTTCTCGAAGAACGCGATGTTCTGAAGCAAATCACATTTCGTCCTAGCAAGAGACTTGGTCTGCATCCTGGTAAAAGTGCCGAAATATTATTTAATCAGGAAATCGTAGGTATTTTGGGTGTATTGCACCCTAGTACCGCTAAAAGTTTAGATCTTGCAAATCGTGAAGTAGTGGTGTTTGAGTTAGATTTTTCGTTAGATTGGTTAATTGCTCCAAAAGTCGCTTTTAAAAGTTGGTCGAAATTTCCTCAGGTACATCGAGATTTATCCATCCTAGTTGCTAAAAATGTGTCAGTGCAGAGTATTTTGGATGAAATTTATGCCCTACAAATAGAAGCATTACAAGATATAGAGGTTTTCTCCCTATATCAGGGCAAGGGTGTGCCTGAAGATCTAAAAAGTATCTCTTTAGGCTTGATTTTACAGGACTTTTCCAGCACTCTTACAGATGAAAATGTAGAACAAATCATAACAAACATTATTTCTCTTCTAGGTAATAAATTTGAGGCACAGTTGAGAAGCGCATAAATATGGCACTAACAAAAGCAAATATGGCCGAGAATTTGTTCGAGGAACTTGGCCTTAATAAGCGTGAAGCCAAGGAGTTGGTCGAAGTATTTTTTGAGGAGGTTCGTCTTGCTTTAGAGGAAGGCGAAGAAGTGAAGTTATCTGGCTTTGGAAACTTTATTTTAAGAGATAAAAATCAACGACCGGGACGCAATCCAAAGACTGGGGAAGAGATACCCATAACCGCCCGACGCGTCGTAACATTTCGACCGGGACAAAAACTAAAATCAAGGGTAGAAGAATATGCTGGAAGCCAGCAATAATAGTGAATTGCCAGTAATACCAAGTAAACGCTATTTCACAATAGGTGAAGTCAGTGAGCTGTGTGATGTAAAGCCTCACGTGTTGCGTTACTGGGAACAAGAATTTCCAACACTTAAACCGGTTAAGAGACGTGGTAATCGTCGTTATTACCAGCGCCATGATGTCGTATTAATTCGTCAAATTCGTAGTTTGCTTTACGAACAAGGCTACACAATTGGTGGTGCAAGGCAAAAACTAGCAGGACCTAATTCTGCTGAAGATGAAACCAGTTCTAATGCTAATGATTTCCAGCAGGTAATTCGACAGACGCGTGCTGAATTAGAAGATCTCTTACAATATTTAAATCGTTAGTTGAATTACAGCCGTTAACTATCATAATGTCCGGGGTGTAGCGCAGCCTGGTAGCGCACCGCAATGGGGTTGCGGGGGTCGGAGGTTCAAATCCTCTCACCCCGACCATGATTTCAATAAACACTTTCCTCATACAATGGTGTCCAATCGAATCACTCAGCATTCGGTTGAAAAATGACTTTTATCTGTAAGAGCTATATTTATAAGTCATTATTTATTTAGTATTGCGACAATCATCTCTTTTTAATTTAAAATTATGAGTTAATGACAAGAGAAATCAAAATCTTACCGAACGGCGCTTTAATTTAATGCATGGTTATTTTTCTCCCTGTATTCTAGGCGTTTTATCTAATCTATCTATCTGATCTAGAAATTATGAATTATTTAGAGCTAATTTTAGTGATTGGCACATTTGTAACTGGAATCGTTGTGATTCTAGATAAATTAGTATTTGCAGATAAACGTCGTAAGCGAGTGATGAATAAAGTTTATGAGGCGAAGTTTGGATCTGATGGGGATGGTCGAGAGCATGGAAAAGGGGAGTATAAAGAACCATGGTACATCGATTATTCCAAATCATTTTTTCCGGTACTTTTGATTGTATTAATTTTGCGTTCATTTGTGGCTGAACCATTTCGTATTCCCTCTGGCTCTATGATGCCTACATTGCTCCATGGTGATTTTATTTTGGTGAATAAATTTGCTTATGGACTGCGAATGCCCGTTTTACATAATTTATTTTGGGAGAATGGTTTGCCAGACAGAGGAGATGTGATTGTTTTTCGATTTCCTCAAAACCCAAGTTTAGATTACATTAAAAGAGTAGTGGCATTGCCTGGAGATCGAATCGAATATCGAAATAAAGTGCTATATATCAATGAGCAAGAAATAATGCAGGTTGATCTAGGTAAGTATAAAGGTATGGGTAGAGATGCAGAAATGAATGGCGCTGAGCGTAAATTAGAAAAATTATTTATGACAGACCATGAGATACTTGTGAGCAAACTGCGTTATCCAGTAGATAATTTCTGGGTTGTCCCAGAAGGTCAGTATTTTGTGATGGGAGACAATCGCGACAATAGTAATGACAGTCGATTTTGGGGGGCTGTGCCCGAAGAAAATCTTGTAGGAAAAGCTTTCATGATATGGATGAATTGGGATATATCTGAAAATCAATTTGACTTCAGACGGATAGGAAAGAAAATCCACTAGCGAGGTATTTAGATATGAAACTTGGTAATAGTCAAAGAGGAAGATCAATTCTTATAACGATAATTGTAGTTGGCTTATTTGCTTATACAATTTTTATTGGAATTAAGTTAGCACCTGAATATATGCAGTTCTATTCGATAAAGTCCTCAATTGACGGTCTAGCACAAGAAATGGGGTCTCGAGAAATTAATAAGTCCCAGTTTGAGGATTTGATGGGCCGCAGATTAGGTATCAATTATATTGATTTAAGTGACTTGAGCATGAGCAACAACGGCTGTCCTTGTTCCAAAGAAAGTGTTTATATCTACAACAAGCAGAAAACAGATGTGCAAGTGGGGATTAAATATCAAAAGCTCGTTCCACTGATTGCTAATGTGGACGTGGTATTGAAATTTGAACATACAAAAACTGTTGTTCCTCCTTCGCTTAAATAATTTATTGTAGAAGTGGGTAGCTTATTTTCATTGCCCGAAGAGATAACTTCCTCAAGGTTATTTCATTCAGCGCTTACTCATCGTAGTGCAGGACAAGATAATAATGAGCGCTTAGAGTTTTTGGGTGATGCTGTATTAGGGTTTGTAATTGCAAGTAAGTTATTTGAAAAATTCCCTAACTATGATGAGGGAGATTTAAGCCGTCTGCGTGCACACCTAGTATGTAAAAAAGCCTTAGCAAGATTAGCAAAAGATGCTGATCTTGGATCTTCTCTCAAGCTTGGTTCCGGTGAAAAAAGAAGTGGTGGCCATTATCGATCATCCATTTTAGCGGACAGCCTAGAAGCCATTATCGGTGCTATTTATCTTTTGAAAGGCTTCGATTACACGGCTCAATTTATTTCTGAACTATACATCAAGCAGTTTGATCAATTGCCCCAAGCCGATGAGCTGAAGGATCCTAAAACACGATTACAAGAGTATTTGCAATCACAGCAGATAAATGTTCCTGCATACTCGGTGTTGGATGAATGGGGGGAGGGTAATGATAAGCATTTCAAGGTCGAGTGTTTCATCAGATCTTTAAGTAAAAAAACTTTTGGTGAGGAAAAAAGCAAGAAAAAAGCTGAACAGATAGCTGCATATGAAATGATCCAGCTATTACAAACCCAATAATCCTATGAAGACTCGTTGTGGTTATGTTGCACTCATTGGGCGTCCTAATGCCGGAAAATCGACCCTTTTTAATTACCTGCTTGGCCAAAAAGTCTCTTCAGTGAGCTATAAACCGCAAACTACGCGTCATCGAATATTAGGCGTCAGAACTGAAGACGATACTCAATTTGTGTTTGTAGATACACCCGGCATCCATCTTGGCGGCAAAAAATTATTAAATCGTGTACTGAATAAAAATGCTTTAAATGCTTTGTATGGGGTGCATTTGATTCTTTGGTTAATTGATCGTAATCATTGGACAAAAGAAGAAGAAAATATTAAGAAGCAATTAAAACAAGTTGCTAGTCCTGTGATATTGGTTGTCAATAAAATAGATAAGTTAGAAAAGAAAGATCAATTATTAGATATGTTACCTTCTCTAGCAGAAAAATATCCATTTGTAGAAGTTGTACCTATATCGGCTGTTAAAAAAGATAATGTTGAACAGTTAATAAAGGTGAGTAAATCTTATCTTCCTGAGTCTGAGTTTTATTATTCTGATGAATATTTAACTGATCGGGATATGAGATTTCTTGTGTCAGAGTTGATAAGAGAATCAGCATTTGTATATTTAGAAAAAGAATTACCATATGCTACTCATGTTGAAATAGAGAAATATCAAATGGAAAATACAACGACGCAAATTTCAGCAGTTATTTGGGTAGAAAAAGAAAGCCAGAAGTCTATTTTGATTGGCAAGCGAGGTGAAATGCTAAAGAAAATAGGCATACGTGCACGTAAAGCTATACAACGTCAACTTGATGTAAAAGCACACCTTGAACTTTGGGTGAAACTGAACAAAGATTGGCAGGATAATCCAAGTGTAGTAAGTAAATACGAACTTTAGATTTATGCGAATAGAACTAGAACCTTCTTATATTCTTCACACTCGTCCTTATCGAGAAACGAGTCTCTTGGTCTATGCGTTAACTGAACACCATGGTTTAATGCATATGGTTTGTAGAGGGGCAAGGAAAAAAAGTGCTCAACTACAGCCCTTTATGAAAATGTACATGACATGGTCAGGTAGAGGAGAACTGGTTTCATTGAATAAATTTGAACTAGACAAATCTACTTATACTCGAGATTTTCGTGCGCATGTACAATGCTTTTATTTGCATGAGTTAATTCTTGCGCTAATTCCAAAGATGAGCCCGGAACCAGAACTCTTTAATTTATACGAAGAAACTTTAAAACTGATAACAGAATTTCCCTGTCGAGAGGAAATTTTACGAAAATTTGAATTACAAATACTTTCAATTAGTGGTCATCCTTTGCAGCTTAAATTCGATCATAATAATGATTTGGAAATAGAGGATCACAAGCATTATCGATATGAGCCGGATCTTGGGCCAACGCACTGTGTAACAACACTTACTGGATGGGATGTTGTTTCAGGAAAAGTGTTACGCTGCTTGGATGAATATGATTTTCATGCCGAAATTTTGCCTCAAGCAAAAATATTTCTTCGAGGTTTAATCAAATATCATTTGCAAGGAAAGCCAATTATGGCAAGGCAGTTATTGAGGGTGAGTTGATTGGAAAATAAGAAAACCCGTTTAGGCGTAAACCTAGATCATGTCACAACATTAAGACAAGTACGAAACACACCATATCCAGATTTAACAGAAGCAATAAGAATTTCTGAAGCTGTAGGTGCTGATGGTATTACTATGCATTTGCGTGAAGATCGTCGTCATATTCAAGATAAAGATGTTTATACTTCACGTAAAATAATCAAAAGTAGCATGAATCTCGAGATGGCGGCGACGAGTGAAATGCGAAATATCGCTATTGATGTAAAACCGGACTACTGTTGCATTGTTCCTGAGCGTCGAGAAGAGCTTACAACTGAAGGTGGTTTAGATGTCATTGCTCATAGAGACAGAATCCAGGATATTGTTCTTTCTTTGAAAGAATCAGATATACAAGTATCTTTATTCATCGAACCCAACCCTTTGGTAATTGATATGGTCTCTGAGATTGGAGCCCCTATTGTGGAGCTACACACTGGTCATTATGCAGATGCGCATAATCAACAACAACAGCATGAATTTGAGAGAATTAAAGTAGCAAGTGCGCATGCCCAGAATCAGGGACTCATTGTAAATGCGGGCCACGGTCTGCACTTGGGTAATGTTAAGCCAGTCGCAGATATTGAAGGAATGAATGAATTGAATATCGGTCACTCTATTATTTCTGATGCTTTATTTGTCGGACTTGCAAAAGCAATACAAAATATGCGGCATGCAATGAATGGTGAGGCATTATGACGCCAATTGGATCAGGAATTGATATAGTAGAAATACAACGCTTGCAAGAGATTATTGATAAAAATGGTAATCGTTTTGCAGAGAAAGTATTGCATCCCAATGAGCTAGAAGAACTTGCTGAATGGAATAATAAAACTGCCTTCATAGCTAAACGATTTGCAGTTAAAGAGGCCACTGCAAAAGCACTTGGAACAGGCATAGGCAAAATGCTTGCATTTAAAGATATGTATGTTGATCATGACGAGTTTGGTAAACCTTTGCTAGTATTTACTGAGGAATGTAAAGCACGTCTAAAATTACAAGATAAACATGCATTATTAACAATTGCAGATGAAAAAGCATATGCAGTTGCGCATGTAATGTTATTTGTAGATTAAAAATTATGGAATATAAAACACTTGCCGATTTTGTTGGTAATACTCCTCTGGTTCGATTGCAGTATCTAAACTCAAATCCCAACAATACTATTTTACTAAAACTTGAAGGTAATAATCCGGCAGGTTCTGTAAAAGACCGCCCGGCTCTTAATATGATCAAAGCTGCACAAGCTCGTGGTGAAATAAAACCCGGAGATACTTTAATTGAAGCCACAAGTGGCAACACTGGAATAGCATTAGCTATGGCAGCGGCTGTGCAAGGTTATCGAATGGTATTGATAATGCCAGATAATATGACAATGGAACGTCGAGCCGCTATGGCTGCCTTCGGTGCTGAATTAGTACTAGTCAGCGAACAACAAGGTATGGAGGGGGCGCGTGATCTCGCACTCAAGATGCAAGCCGAAGGTCAAGGAAAAGTATTGGATCAATTTGCAAATCCAGATAATCCTCATGCTCATTATATTTCCACAGGCCCTGAAATTTGGAATGATACCAACGGTGAAGTAACTCACTTTGTCAGTTCAATGGGAACAACTGGAACCATTATGGGGACTTCAAAGTACCTTAAGGAACAAAATTCCAATATCCAAATAGTTGGCGTATATCCTGAAGAAGGGTCACAAATTCCTGGAATTAGAAAGTGGGAAAAAGCTTATGAGCCAGCGATTTTTGATATTTCTAAGGTTGATAAGATTATGTATGTATCTCGTGATAAAGCGAATGAGATGGCTGTGCGACTGGGTAAAGAAGAGGGTGTTTTTTGTGGCGTATCATCGGGAGGTACTTTGCAGTGCGCATTAAATCTCTCAGAACAAGTAGAGAACGCCACTATTGTCTCGATCATTTGTGATCGTGGTGATCGCTATATTTCAACTGGTTTGTTTGATGCGTAAGAATATATGTAATGGATCATTATAAATATGTCATATCTGAACACTTAAACCACTATGGTACTTTATATGGAGGCAACCTGCTAAAGTGGATTGACGAGATTGGCTACATCACTGCAAGTATAGAATACCCTGACTGTCGTTTTGTAACTGTTGCCTTAAAGGATGTCGAATTTCGTCATAGAATACAATTGGGTGCTGTATTGGTTTTTTCAGTCAACAATATCGGTTCTGGAAATTCATCTGTTACCTACAATGTCAAAGTTTTTTCAGCGATAGATAAAATGAAAGATACAGTTCTATTTGAAACAGATATTACGTTTGTCAATGTTGATGAAAATGGAAATAAAGTGAAAATTATCTATTAAGCGTTAGCTTTTTTGATTAAATTCTTCATAAGTAATCGATTGGGATGGATCGCGTTTGATAAAGATAAACCTATGGGTTTAGGTTCATTATTTATTAAACAAGCCAGAAGATCGCTACATAATGGAATCCAAGCTAGTCCACGAGAACCAAATCCTGTCGCGACATATAAACCAGAATGGTAACTGGGATTTGAGTATCTCTGATTAGTTCCTCCTAATGCTGCATTTTCAAATTGTTTATAGAACTGTTTATCATCAGCCACTGGTCCTACAATTGGCAACCGATCAGAACTTACCGCACGAACAGCTGCTCTTCCTTCTACTGTTTTTATGTTTTCCCATGCTAATGTCGGAACAGTTTTTTTAATCTTTTCAAAGTTTTCTTGATGCTCATGCTCTCGAACATCTGTATTCGCATCGTCTGTAATAAATGTTGCACCTAGTACATATTGATCTTCAATCATAGGAGTTATGTACGCATCAGAGCAGATTATTTTCTTGGGATGAATATTGCTCTCATTGCTGAGAATGTAGGTAACTTGACCACGTTTGGGGTAAGTCTTACACCAATGTGTCTGAGCAAAAGAACTGGACGCATTTGCATTCGCTATAACCACAATTTCTGCTTTAGCAATAAGCTGGTCATTCATGCGGGTTGCCCAGCCCTTATTATCTTTACATATGGAGTTTATTTCTGTGTTGGAAATAAACTCAATTTGGTCTTTATGTAGTTCATACAGTGTATTGCATATTTGATTTGGAATAGTCCAGCCGGCTTGAGGTATATGCCATCCACTATTAGAAATATCACAACCAGATATCTCCTTAGCTTCTTGTTTGTTTATAGTATGTATGAGATCGGCAGGGATAATTTCTTGTGAAATAATTTGTTGCATACGCAATTGCTGAGTTTTGTCGCGTGGAATTTGGATTGCGCCACATTGCTCCCAAGTCAGATGTTTATTATGTCTTTTGAGGTGGTTTAGGAAATTTATAGAATAGTAAAAGCCCTCAAGTGTAAGTTGTGATTGGTGATCGTAATCAACGCTTAATCGAGGCATTAGGATAGCATTTTTATTACCAGAACCTTCTGATGCGGGATGATCATTTTTGTCGATGATTTTGATATACCAACCTCTCCTGGCTAATGCAGAGGCAATGCTAAATCCCGCAAGACCTCCACCGACAATAATGGCGTGTTTATTTTTTACGGTATATGCGGGTGAATTAAACCAGCTTTTGTCTTTATAATGAAATTCATGTTTATTTTCTTTGACTTTCAACAGGCCTACTAACATTTCACGTTTCTTGTTAAAGCCCTGCTTCTTTTCAACTGAGAAACCTGCTTGTGTAAAGTTCTCGCGCACATAACTAGCAGCACTGTAGGTTGCGAATGTGGTATTTATTCTACTTAATCGAGAAATCTCTTGTGCTACTTCTAATGACCACAAATCTTGATTTTTGCTAGGTGAAAAACCATCTAGAAACCAAGCGTCAGCTTCGAATATCGATTCATTAAGGGCATTGATTGCATGGTCAAAAATTAATGTGAGAGAGATATTTTGCTCATCAAAATTTATACGATGGAATCCTTTTAAAGGTAGTGGATACTGATTTAATAATTCAGAAGAAATTTCTGTATTGATATTTAAATATTTATAGAGCTGAATAAGGTCAGATTTTTTAATTGGATGTTTTTCGATGCTGATGTAATCAAGTCGATTATTTTTGTTATCAGTTTTAATCCAAGCATTACCTACGGAAGTAAAATTTATACCGAAGCCAAAGCCCAGTTCAGCTATAGTGAAGTTATTATCTTTCCAACGCTCTTCTAAGCGATTGCCTTGTATAAATACAAACTGACTTTCTTCAACAGGCCCAGCTTGTGAGAAGTAATAATCATTATATTGCTTAGAAAATGGAAGTCCTTGAGAATCGAAGTTTAGTTGCGCCGGTTTTATTGTTAGCATTAGGACTTAAATGATAAATAGAAAAATAAGCAATGAGTATACTTGTATTTGATATTGAATCTATTCCTGACGCTGAGTCAGGACGAAAAATTCATAAGCTAAGTGATGATCTTTCCGATAAGGATGTTGTAAAAGCAATGCAACATCTACAATTTCAGAAATCAGGATCTGAATTTATGCCATTGCATTTACAAAAGATTGTCGCGATTTCCACTGTTTTTGAAAAAGGCGATCAGTTGAAAGTCTGGTCATTAGGTGGTGAGGATGCTAGTGAAAAAGAGATTATTCAGCGTTTTTTTCAGGGATTAGAGCAGCATACACCGACTTTAGTTAGTTGGAATGGCGCCGGATTTGATTTGCCTGTGCTGAACTATCGTTCGTTATTGCATGGAGTGGAGGCACCTCGTTATTGGGAGCTCGGGGGTGATGATTCATCATTTCGTTATAACAACTACATAAGTCGCTTTCATTGGCGTCACACTGATTTAATGGATGTACTTGGAAATTATCAACCTAGAGCGGGTGCCAAGCTAGATGAAATAGCGACTATGCTGGGCTATCCAGGTAAGTTTGGTATGAGCGGTGCTGATGTTTGGGATAAATATCAGCACGGTGCAATTGAAGAGATTCGCAACTACTGTGAGACTGATGTCCTTAATACTTATCTAGTCTATCTGCATTTTGAATTAATACGAGGGCATTGCGGGCCTGTATTACTTGCGACAAAGATAGAACGCGTCAAAAAAATGCTGAGAGAATCTGAAAAGCAGCATTTACTTGAATTTTTAAATGTATGGGAACAAGTTTAAGTCTCGATTAGTACTCTAAAGTAAGACCTAGATTAAAATTTCTTCCTGGAAGTGGGACTCGATCTTTTTGAAATGATGTACTTTGACGAGCCTCTTCATCTAATAAATTTTCTGCTGTCACGAGTAGTTTTAAAGTTGATTCGCCTAGATCAATATTTCGAGTGAGTCCAGCATTCAGCATAGTATAACCGTCGGTATCAGTTTCGAAATCATCTGTTTTCTTTTGATCGGTGAAGTAAATTATATCGGCACCACCTTCCCACATACCGTAGGTTGCATCGAGTCCTAAGCCAACTCGAGCGGGAGGAATACGTGGTACGTCTCCACCATCACGAAATTTTGCACGTATATAATCTCCAAATACTCTTCCATCAAGAGCCAGGCTATCAGTTGTAGCTAGTGGCGCTACAAACTCAGCTTCCACGCCATAAAACTCAGCATCTTCATTCGACCATGTCCCAAATAAAAACTCACCATTTGGATCAAGCATGCCGTCTTCATCACTACGACCAGTAATATCCAAGTAAACATAATCGTCTATCAAGTTGTAATAAGTATTTAGTGCCCATGAGTAAGCATCTTTTTCCTGTTTAAGGCTAAGCTCAATATTATTAGATTTTTCTTTATTTAAATCATCATCGCCGACTTCAAAAGTCACAGTAGCTAAATGCGCGCCATCGGCATAAAGAGCAACTTCCTGTGGAGCGCGTTCCGAATGTGCAGCATACACACTAATTGATAAATCATTGGCAATCAGTTTGGTGACGCCTAGAGATAATGCATAGAGGTCGAAATTGCGATCTCTGAGCGTATCGGGATCATATTCGGTACGGTCATAACGAGCGCCCCCTTCTAGCAGCCAGTCGGCTTTGGTGACATTGGAAATTGCAAAGATACCATAACGGTTCTCATCAACTGGCTCAACAAAGGCTTCTTCACCTGTCGCAGAAAATTCTCTGTCGTTGTATTGCAGACCGTAGGCATTTGTCCAGTGTGTATTCACGTCGTGCAGAACTTCGAGTCGGCTCTCTAGTTCTTTATTTCTGAAAGTTGTAGCAACTTCACCATCTTCTTCTATTTCAAAATGGCGGTAGTTGTTGTAAGTGCTTCGTAGTGTTATGGATTCTATATTCGAGAATGGTTCAAAGATTTCGAAATGTGAATCGTAGCGATATTGTCTAACATCAATTCGAATATCTCCTTCCAGCGCGCCAGGTACCCCATAATTTGTATCAAATCGAGTGTAGGCAATGCCGGCCAGACTTTGATCGCCAACATGAGAAGCACCAAAGCTGTAGTTATCAACTTCGACGTCACTGTTCTTTAATTTATCGCGGTTTTGTCTGTCATCTTCATTAGCAAAACCTGGAATATCATAGTCATTGGTATCTCGTTTTAAACCATCGACATGCCAGGCAAATGAATCGACAGCGCCGGTCATTTCAATCGCACCGGTCTTACCATCAGAAACGGTCGAGTAAGTACCTCCCGCATTAATATTAAAAGGCTTGTCCGGAAGTGATTGAGGTATTCGATTGTTTATAATGTTGACGATCCCCCCAATAGCGCCGGGGCCATATTGTAAAGTTGCAGGGCCACGAAGAATTTCTATCTGTGTTGCGAAATAAGGGTCGATAGTTACCGCGTGATCTTCACTCACGCTTGATACGTCTAAGGAGTCAATCCCATTCTCGAGTACGCGTACTCGGTTGCTGCCAAGCCCTCGAATGATTGGACGACTTGCTCCCGGTGCAAAGTAAGTCGAGGAAACACCTAGTTCATTTTTGACTGTTTCACCAATATTACTTACTTTTTTACGTTCTAACTCATCACCACTTAATACTTCAGCGGATTGAGCTAACTCATTCACCGATTGGTTATCAAAAATAGTGGATTCTACTGTGATTACAGATATCTCGTCTGCATAAGCGGTATGGAATAAAAATATTAGAGAAAATAGTGCTTGCGTTATCTTGTTACTATAGAACATCCGAACAACATCCCAGATTATTATGCTACGCAATGCTATAACGTAGCATTGGTATTAGCAATCAGGTGTATTCAATATTCCCTGTTTAATTTGTATTGTTTTAATGAGACAAAGCAGCGGTAATGTACAAAATATTCAAAGTACTTTATCCACAAAAAATACAGTGTTTTAAAACATCCATGTTTTTGGTCTTCCATATAGTTTTGAGACTTGTCTCTATAAAGAAAGTTCGTTTAGAGAAATGATTAACGAAAATTAGTAACTTGCCAGTGCATTGGTGGTTAGCCCTAAATTAGTAATGCATTAAGGACTTCTTTATAAATATCTTTCAGTTTTGAAAGCTCATCGAGATTTGTGTGTTCATCTATTTGATGTATCGTGGCATTTACTACGCCAAGTTCTACTACCTCTGCACCAGTGGGTGCGATAAAACGACCATCAGAAGTGCCACCACCTGTTGATAATTCGGTTGTTCTCCCAGTCACACTAGAGATAGCTCTTTGGCAGGCTTCCACTAGTTTGCCTTTTGGTGTTAAAAAGGGGTTGCCTGATAGGCGCCATTCAATATCATAGTTAACGTTATTCTCTGCAAGTATTTCTTGTATACGTTGTTTGATTCCATCGGCCGTAATTTCAGTCGAGAAACGTAAATTAAACCACGCATGTGCAGACGCAGGTATGACATTATCCGCTCCGGTGCCAGCTTGCACATTAGACACCTGAAATGTCGTTGCCGGAAAATATTCATTACCTTGATCCCATTCAATTGACGTTAACTTAGTAAGTATGTCTGACAGTTGATGAATAGGGTTATCCGCAAGATGTGGGTAAGCTACATGGCCTTGTTTTCCAGTCACTGTTAGGTATCCGCCAATTGAGCCACGTCGACCATTTTTAATGACATCGCCGACATGATTTGTGCTCGAAGGCTCGCCTACCAAGCAGTAATTGATCTTCACATCTTGTGTTTGCAAATGCTCCACGACTTTTACAGTGCCATTAATGGCAGGACCTTCCTCATCGCTTGTTAATAAAAAAGCAATTGAGCCTTTATGATCAGGATGTTCATTAACAAACTCTTCACAAGCAACCACCATGGCTGCAATTCCAGTTTTCATGTCGGCAGAGCCGCGGCCATGTAACTCACCATTATCTATTACTGCATCAAATGGTGGATGAGTCCACTTGTCCTCTGGTCCTGTTGGAACAACATCGGTATGTCCTGCAAATACAAACAAAGGTGCTTCTGTGCCTTTGCGTATCCAAGCATTAGATACATCTTCGAATACTAGCTCTTCGCAATCAAATCCACTTTTCATTAAACGATTAGCAATAAGCTGGAGGCAACCTTCGTCATTTGGTGTGACCGAAGGTTTTTGTATCAATTGTTGGCTAAGTTCTATTGTATTGTTCACAGTTAAAAAGAGTCTTTATAAATTTTTTCTGAAAAACCAACGATGATTTTATCATTGACTTCAATTACAGGTCTTTTGATTAAAGCTGGTTGTACTGTCATTAATTTAACCACGTTAGTGTTGTTGATATTGTCTTTGTCTTGGTCAGGTAGTTTACGCCATGTGGTGCTGCGCTTATTGAGTAATGACTGCCATTCGACCTGTTTCATCCAGGATTTAACTTTAGCTTGATTTAATCCGTCTTTGCGAAAATCATGAAACTGGTAATCAATATTATGATTATTTAGCCAATGACAAGCTTTCTTTACCGAGTCGCAGTTTTTAATGCCAAAGACGATGACCATGCAAATTTAGTCAATAGAACGAAGTAATTCATTTATTCCAACTTTACTTCGCGTTTTTTCATCAACCTGTTTTACAATTACTGCGCAATATAAGCTGTATTTACCGTCTTTAGATGGGAGGTTGCCAGACACTACTACCGATCCCGCTGGTATACGTCCAAAAGTTACTTCCCCCGTTTCGCGGTTGAATATTTTTGTGCTCTTGCCAATATAAACACCCATTGAGATAACTGAGCCTTGTTCGACAATGACACCCTCTACGACTTCAGAGCGTGCACCAATAAAGCAATTATCTTCAATGATAGTGGGTGCAGCTTGTAGGGGTTCCAGTACACCACCAATACCGACACCGCCAGAGAGATGAACATTTTTTCCTATTTGTGCACATGAGCCAACGGTTACCCATGTGTCCACCATAGTACCAGAGTCAACATATCCGCCGATGTTGACAAAGCTTGGCATTAACACAACGTCAGGTGCGACATAAGAACCGCGTCTTGCCATTGCATTGGGAACAATACGCACGCCCATTTTTTCTAGTTCTTCAGCCGATTGATTAGCAAACTTGGGTGGCACTTTGTCATAGTATTGACTAACGCCACCTGGCATCACACTGTTTTCTTCGATACGAAAAGAAAGCAATACAGCTTTCTTGAGCCAGTCATTCACAATCCAATCACCATCTTTCTTTTCAGCAACACGAGCTTGCCCAGAATCAAGTTGATTGATGGCATTCAAAACAGCCACTTTAATTTCGTTACTCACGTTTGTTGGCGTGATGCTGGCACGGTCTTCGAATGCACCTTCAATGATGTCTTGGATGTTGCTCATATTTTTTTCCTTGGTTTTGATTTTTATAGATTTTGTGATTTTATATAAAGAATTTAGAGACTATTTATATATTCATTAATTCGTTTAGCGGCCTCTGCACATTCACTTGGTTTTGCAACAAGTGCAATCCGTACATGGTTAGTTCCTGGATTGTGTTGGTTGACTGAGCGAGCAAGATATTTGCCTGGCAAAACGATGACATTTTGCTGGGAGTATAACCCATGTGCGAAGGCTTCATCATCAATAGGCGTATTCAACCATAGGTAAAAAGCTGCCTGGGGTTTTGTGACTGCGATTGTAGTGTTTAGTTCTTGTATCGCTAGATCAAAACATTCTCGATAACGCTCACGATTTTTTAAGACATGTTGCTCGTCACTCCATGCAGCAATGCTTGCATACTGTGTACTGATGGGCATAGCGCAACCGTGGTAGGTGCGGTACTTAAAAAACTGATCAATTAAGGACTCTGAGCCCGCAACGAATCCTGAGCGTAAACCAGGTGAGTTACTACGTTTAGATAAACTATAGAAAGCTAAACATCGAGAATACTCTTTGTAACCCTTAGCAATACAGGCTTGTAATATCCCTTGAGGAGGATTTTTTTCATCAAAGTAGATTTCCGAGTAGCATTCGTCAGATGCAATGACGAAATCATACTCATGTGCTAATTCAATGAGCTTGCATAGTGATGCTTGTGGTAAGACATCACCCGTTGGATTTGAAGGTGTGCATATGTAAACAAGTTGAGTCTGCTGCCAGATTTCTTTGTCTACACTTTCAATACTCAGAATCTCTCCATTTTTAACGCTAAAATCAATGTAGTGTGGTTCGGCGCCCGCTAGTAAAGCGGCGCCCTCATAGATTTGATAAAAAGGATTAGGTGAAATAACTTTGGCTTGTTTTTTGCTGTCGATGTGACACTGTGCAAAAGCAAATAAAGCTTCTCGTGTTCCGTTAACTGGAAGGATATGTTTTTCAGGATCGATGGAATTGTCTGGCAAATCGAAACGTCGGTATAACCAGTTTGAAATTGATTCCCTTAGGGCAAGTTCGCCTTTGGTTTTAGGATAATTAGCAAGGTAATCAAGATGATTTGCTAAAGCATTCTGAATGAGTTCAGGGGTTGCGGCTTTAGGCTCACCAATAGAAAGATTGATTGGGCTTTGTTTCGAATTAGCGGTTGTGTTGCTAAATAGTTTTCGCAACTTTTCAAATGGATAAGGTTGTAATTTTTCTATATTAGGATTCATGCTAGATAGAAAGGCTTTTTATCGGCTCATCGTTGGGAAGTAATTCATTTTGCAACGATTCAATAAGATTTTGCTTCTGTTGTTCATCTAGTATTTTTCCTTCATTCTTTGTGGTGATATAAAAGATATCATGCACTTTTTCACCAAGCGTACTAACGCGCGCGCTAATTACATTAATATCCAATTTAGCGAGGGCATGTGTGATCTCTGCTAAGAGTCCGGGGTGATCGGAAGCTTGAATTTGCATGCTGGTATGTTCTAGATGACGTGCGTTGGTGATTGTGATGATGGGTTTAAAGTGAAAATGACGTAATCGGCTAGACACAAATCGTGAACTTTGAATTTTCGAGAGTTTGCTATTACTTAATGCAGAAGATAATTTTTTCTTGATTTTTTTGATTTGCTCATGATCGTTGATTATATTGCCATTGAGGTCAATCACTTGGAACGTGTTGTATGCATGTCCTGTTTTAGAAGTGATAATTTTCGCATCTAGTATGCTTAAGTTAAGTTTGTATAAGGTATTTGTTACGTTCGCAAAAAGATATTCTCTATCTTTGCAATATATGAATATCTCAGTCGAACCACGTCGAACTAGCTGGCGTATAAAGATTTGGTCTTGATCATTATTTTGATTATCTAAAGTAACTTGTGTATGCCATGCAATTTCATTGTCAGTATGACGCAGAAAATAATCGTCAGTGAGCTGTTGCCAAATACTTATACAGTCCTCAGTGCTATATCCATTTTTATTTAGAATCACAATAGCAGAGGATTTTAAATGCTCAATGATTTCACTATTCTTGCGTGGGCTATCAGCACGTAATTGAAATGCGGCATACTTATGTAGGTCAGCGAGTAAAGTTGCTCTCCAATCATTCCATAAGTCAGGGTTGGTGCCTCTAATGTCTGCTACTGTTAGCATGTATAAGTAATCAAGTCGGGTTATATTCTCAACTACATCAACAAACTCTTGCACAACATTTGGGTCATTAATATCTTTATGTTGTGCTGTCATAGACATAACTAAATGGTCTTCAACGAGCCAGCTGACAAGTGACGTGTCATATTCACTTAGCCCATGAGAAATGCAAAAGTCTATGGCATCCTTTTTGCCTTTCACGGCATGATCACCACCTCTGCCTTTTGCGATATCATGAAATAAGGCACCTAAATATAATATTTCTAATTTTGGGAGTTTGTGGAAAATTGCGCTAATGTAGTCTTCGTTGCGATCTTTATTTCCTAGATCACATGCTTCTTGTAGTACCGCCAGTATGTGATGGTCAACAGTATAGACATGGTATAAATCATATTGCATATGCCCCACTATACGTGCAAATGCCGGCCAGTAAGCAGCAAGCACACCAAGTTTATGCATGCGTTTAAATTCGCGCGCAATATAGTTAGGTTGTCTAATGATCTCTATGAATAACTCTTTATGCTGTTTTTTATTGCGATAATTATCATCGATTAAGTAAAGGTTATCTCTTATTAATCGAGTTGTATCACTGCTCACATTTTCTAATTGGTCATGTTTTTGCAGTAATAAAAATAATTCAAGTAATGCGGCAGGGTGATCTTTAAACGTATTGTCATCTTTAACGTACAATAGATTGCCTGTGGAATAGAAATGCTCGTTAAGGATCTTCTTTCGATTCCAAGTCAATTGAGGAATGCAGGTTTCTTCGAAATGTTGTTGGATTAATTCAACAAGTCGAGAGCATTCCGTAATATGTCGATAGTAATTTTTCATATACTGTTCGACAGCCAGATTGGTATCAGAATCATTATGACCCGACTCACGTGCAAGTTCGACTTGATAGTCAAATAGTAATCTCTCTTCTTTGCGTAGAGCAATTAAATGCAAAGAGAAGCGTATTTTCCATAAATACTCTTGAGCGTGGCGCAGCTGGTTATATTCATCTTCAAGCAAGAATCCTTTTGCTATGAGTTCACTTAAAGTGCGATTGCCAAACTGACGCTTGGTAATCCATTCGATGAACTGTATATCGCGTAGTCCTCCGGGGCCTTCTTTGATATTAGGTTCCAGTTGATAGAGCGTGTCACCATACTTGCGATGACGAACGATAAGTTCTTCTTTTTTTGCGTAATAAAATTTTTTACTGCTCCAGATTTTATTGGCTGCTGTTGCTTTTTGTAGTTCTTTGAATAACGCTATATTTCCACTTAGCGCACGCGCTTCTAATAGACTGGTGATAACGGTGATGTCTTTGCGCGCTTCGGCAACTGCTTCTTTAACAGTTCTGACCGAATGCCCAATGTCTAATCCAGTGTCCCATAGGAATGTTAGAAATGTTTCTAGTTTTTCTTCAGTATCCTTGTCTAAGTTTTTGCCTAGAAGGATCATTAGATCCACATCAGACTGTAAATGTAATTCGGCACGACCATATCCGCCTACAGCAATTAGTGCTGCATTGCTAGTGTTAAGACCATGATTAAACCATGCATACCACAGTACGTGATCAATAGTCATCGCATAACCAATCACACACTCAGTAATAGCGGCTCCATTTTTGAATGCTGTGACAACGGCAGATTGAATAGTCTTGATAAATTCTTTGTGATCTTGGGGGGACGATTTTAATTTCATCCACTGTTCTGCATTCGTAGGCCACCACGGATGATTAGAAATAAATGCAGGAGGAGGGGTGAGGTTCGGCATGAATGTCTTGTTTGCTAGTTAAAGGACTCATCCGGACGTTGTGTCAAAACATCAAAACCGTTCTCTGTCACAAGAATAGTATGTTCCCACTGGGCTGAGAGACTATGATCTTTGGTGACGACCGTCCATTGGTCTGGTAACAAACGCACATGGCGTTTTCCGGCATTCACCATCGGTTCGATGGTAAATGTCATCCCCGCAGTTAAAGTGTCGCCTGTGCCAGCTTTTCCATAATGCAGTACTTGTGGATCTTCATGAAAAACCTTGCCGATACCATGGCCGCAGTATTCGCGTACGACAGAACATTTGTTACCCTCGACATAGGTTTGGATGGCATTCCCAATATCGCCAAAAGTAATACCAGGTTTGACAGTTTCAATACCAATTTTCATCGCTTCGTAGGTGATATCAACTAGTCGCTTAGCTTTAACGGAAGGTTTACCCACATAAAACATTTTGCTGGTGTCGCCATGAAATTCATCTTTAATAACGGTGATATCAATATTAACGATATCGCCATCTTTGAGGATGCGCTCACCTGGGATGCCATGGCATACCTGATGGTTGATCGATGTACACACCGATCGAGGAAACCCTCGGTAATTGAGCGGAGCTGGAATAGCTTCCTGTGTATTTACGATGTATTCATGGCAGATGTCATTGAGTTCTTGAGTAGAAACCCCAGGTTTAACATGGGATTCAATCATCAGGAGCACTTCTGAGGCAAGTTTGCCCGCAGTACGCATTTTTTTAATCTCTTCAGGGGATTTAATATGGATGGCCATGAGGGTTGTGTCAGTTCCTTCTTTTACGATCTAAATTGTTGAATCCGTTTGATTATGGTATAAAGCGCGCGCGCTTAGCGCAAATAGATTGTATTAACTAAATTCTCACGCATCTCGACACATCCCAGTAGGGTGCCTATTCCTAGAATCGGTTGCTGGATGGGGGTTGCGGACGTTTAAAACCCTTAAAGGAGTTAACATATCATGACTGACGTCACTATGCGCCAGATGCTAGAAGCTGGCGTGCACTTTGGGCATCAAACCCGTTATTGGAATCCAAAAATGGCCCCCTATATTTTTGGGGAGCGCAATAAGATCCATATTATCAATCTTGAAAAGTCATTACCTATGTTTGGCGATGCACTTAATTATCTCGGAAAGTTGGCAGCCAATGGCGGCAAAGTATTATTTGTCGGCACGAAACGTTCGGCACGCGACACAATCAAAAGTGAAGCAGAACGCTGTGGTATGCCCTATGTGAATAATCGTTGGTTGGGCGGCATGTTGACGAACTTCCACACAGTCAAACAATCGATCAAACGACTTAATGACCTTGAACAAATGCTAGATGGTAATGGCACTGAGCGTTTAGGTAAGAGAGAAATTCTTCAACTTAGACGCGAACTTGAAAAATTACATCGTAGTTTGGGTGGTATTAAAGAAATGAACATTTTGCCGGATGTTTTATTTGTTGTTGATGTCGGTTATGAAGAAATCGCGGTCAAAGAGGCAGTAAAGTTAGGAATCCCAGTCGTTGCTGTCGTGGACACAAACAATCCACTACATGGTGTTGATTATGTTATCCCCGGGAATGATGACGCGATTCGCTCAATCCAGTTATATGCTTCCAATGTTGCAGATGCGATTATTGAAGCTAAAGCAAGTGCAACAACACTAACGGGTGATGAAGATGAGTTCGTTGAAGTCAATGAGGCGCCTGCAGCTAAAGCACCTAAAAAGAAAGCTGCTAAAAAGAAAGCAGTTGTTAAGAAGAAAGCGGGTTCACGTGCCAAACCTAAGGCTGAAGCAGTGGCTGCCTCTGAAGATGCCACCGAAGCAGCTGAAGAAAGCGCTCCTAAAGAAGATACATCAGCTGGTGATACTGGAACCGCCGAAGAATAGATTTTCAAATTTTTTATAGGTGATTGAAATGCAAATAACAGCGTCAATGGTTAAGGAGCTGCGCGAGAGAACAGGCGCCGGCATGATGGAATGCAAAAAAGCATTAAGCGAATGCAGTGGTGATATGGATGCTGCAATTGAGTTGATGCGTAAGTCTGGTCAAGCAAAAGCAGATAAAAAAGCGTCTCGTGTTGCAGCTGAGGGCACAATAGTTATCTTAATGAGTGACGATAGTAAGCAAGGTGTCATACTTGAAGTCAATTGTGAAACTGACTTTGTTGCTAAAGATGAAAACTTTCTAAAGTTTAGTAACGATGTTGCAAATGTTGTACTGAATGAGTCTCCAGCAGATGTAGAAGCATTAATGAATCGTGCATTAACTGATTCGGAGACGGTTGAAGCTACACGTTTAGCTCTGGTGAGTAAAATTGGCGAAAACATACAGGTGCGTAGATTTACACGAGTTTCATCTGATAACGGTGCTTTAGGTAAATACATGCATGGTAGCCGCATTGGTGTTTTAGTTGAGTTAGAAAACGGTAGCGATGACCTCAGTAAAGATATTGCGATGCATGTTGCCGCGAGTCGCCCCGTTTGTGTCGACGAAAACAGTGTTCCTGCAGAAATGCTCGAGAAAGAGAAAGAGATTTTTATTGCACAAGCACAAGATAGTGGAAAGCCTGCAGATATCATCGAAAAGATGGTGCAAGGCAAGCTTAAGAAATTCCTTGGAGATGTTACTTTGCTGGGACAGCCTTTTGTTAAAGATCCTGACAAGAGTGTTGAGAAGTTATTGAAAGAACATTCAGCAACTGTGCTTTCGTTCTTAAGATACGAAGTAGGTGAAGGGATTGAAAAGAAATCTGAGAACTTTGCCGAAGAAGTGATGGCACAAGTAAGCCAAAGTTAGGATTTTAACAATTACGGGGGCTTAGCCCCCGTTTTTCATTTAACTCTATCAATATTATGCAAGACATTAAATATAAACGTATCCTGCTTAAATTAAGTGGTGAAGCTTTAATGGGAGAGTATGATTACGGAATAGATCCTGCTGTCATATCGCGCGTTGCTAAAGAAATAATTGAGTTGATTGAATTAAAAGTTGAAGTCGCAGTTGTGATTGGTGCTGGCAACATTTTTCGTGGTGCTGGGCTAGCGCAAGGTGGTGTCGATCGAGTCACTGCCGATCAAATGGGCATGTTGGCAACCGTTATAAATTGTTTGGCATTACAAGATGCCATTGAGCGTGAAGGTAAATATTGTCGTGTGATGTCAGCCATCAAAATAAATCAAGTATGTGAAGATTATATTCGACGACGTGCTGTTAGACATCTGGAGAAAAGTCGCGTCGTGGTATTTGCTGCAGGAACGGGTAACCCATATTTTACGACTGACTCTGCCGCAAGTTTGCGTGCTACAGAGATTAATGCTGATTTAATGCTGAAAGCTACCAAGGTAGATGGTGTTTATGATATGGATCCTAAAAAAGATCCGAATGCAAAACGTTATCAGCAACTGACTTATGATCAAGTTTTGCAGGATAAATTGGGTGTAATGGATGCTACTGCAATTGTAATGTGTAGAGATAATAAAATACCGTTGCGCGTATTTAATATGTTTAATCCGGGTGATCTCAAGCGTATTGCGCTGGGAGAAGATGTCGGAACCGCTGTTGTGAGTGATTGAATATGATAGAAGATATTAAAAAAGATGCTGAAATTAGGATGGGTAAGAGTATTGATTCATTAAAGAATGAGTTAACAAAGATCCGAACTGGACGGGCTAATGTAAGCCTTCTCGATCATGTGATGGTGGAATACTATGGCTCTGAAGTACCCATTGCTCAAGCTGCTACTGTGTCCGTGGAAGATGCTCGTACTTTAAGTGTTTCGCCTTGGGAAAAATCTCTAGTTCCTGCTATCGAAAAAGCAATTATGAGTTCCGATATGGGCTTGAATCCTGTTACTTCTGGCGAGGTCATTCGAGTACCTCTGCCAGCGTTAACAGAAGAACGTCGTAAAGATTTTGTCAAACTAGTGCGTCAGGAGGCAGAACAAGGGCGTGTTGCAGTTCGTAACATCCGAAGAGATGCTAATGCAGACTTCAAAGAATTAGTTAAAGAAAAAGAAATCTCGGAAGATGATGAGCATGCTGCATTAGATTTTGTTCAGAAGTTGACGGATAAGCACATCAAGATAATCGACGAGATGCTAGCAGATAAAGAAAAAGAATTAATGGAAATCTAGTATTTTTATAATTCTTCGCTTATGTCAAAAAAGGATCAAATACCTAAACACATTGCAATCGTAATGGATGGAAATGGTCGTTGGGCGAACAAAAGATTTCTGCCTAGGGCCGCAGGACATCGTGAAGGTGTCAAAGCCGCAAAAAATATTATCGAAGCTTCGGGTAAATCAGGCGTAAAAATACTGACACTTTTCGCGTTTAGCAGCGAAAACTGGAATCGTCCTAAAGCTGAAGTATCGGCACTAATGAATATCTTTGTCTCATCATTGGAAAATGAAATCCAAACACTCAATAAGAATGGTGTAAAGCTAAATTTTATTGGTGATCAAGACCAGTTTGATAAAAAGCTAGTCGCTAAAATAAAAGAATCTATAGCGCTTACGCAAAATAATTCTGATTTTGTCTTAAACATTGCTGCTAACTATGGTGGTCGCTGGGATATTGTTAAGGCATGTAGAGAAATATGTAGAAACGTACAAAATAACAACATCTCAATACAAGACATTAATGAAGAAGTATTTTCGCAAGCTATCAGCACCTACCCATTACCTGAGCCCGACTTGTTCATTCGCACTGCAGGTGAAGAGCGCATCAGTAATTTTTTGCTATGGCAGCTTGCTTATACCGAACTATATTTCACCGACACTTTATGGCCAGACTTCGATGAGAAGCAATTACTCATGGCATTAAGCAGTTATAGTCAACGCAAACGTAAGTTTGGTCTGACGCAAGATCAGGTTGATGGAAAAGCTAGTGCTTAAGTTAAGGGTCATAGCGAGTCTGATTATGGCGCCAAGTGTAGTGCTTGCCTTGCTATATTTACCAAGTTTTTGGATTGCGATATTTATTGCACTTGTGGCTTGTGCCGCGGCATGGGAATGGGCGTCTTTGGTCGATGATAAGCTAATCACTAAATTTATCTATGTATTGATTTGTGTTTTATTAATTCTCGCGGCAGGTAATTTATTGCCAGAAGAACATGTGCGTTTTTTAATGTTGATGGGTAGTGCTTTCTGGGTGTTGGTGCTATTAATGTTAGCTTTCTACCAGCCTAATTGGTTGGGCAATTATATGTTACAAAGTTTTTTAAATTACAGTGGCTACTTTGTTATTGTCATTGCTTGGTTAGCTATGGTGAAATTGAACCAACAAAAGCCTGCTTTGCTATTATTTTTATTTTTAATTGCATGGATGGCAGATACCGCAGCTTATTTTGTTGGGAAAAGATTTGGTAAAAGCAAACTTGCCGAACAATTAAGTCCCGGTAAAACACGAGAAGGTTTATTAGGCGCAGTAATTGGAACAATATGTTTAGCATTAGTTGGAGCCTGGTGGTTTGAGCTTACATTCATGCAGGCACTTTACTTTGTATTTTTGTCAGTGTTAACCGCATTAATTTCTGTGGTGGGTGACTTATTTGAAAGTCTGTTAAAACGTAATGCTGGTGCGAAGGATAGTGGATCATTAATACCTGGACATGGAGGAGTGCTTGATCGAGTAGATAGTATTATAGCGGCAGCGCCAGGGTTTGCGCTTGGTATGTATTGGCTCAATTAAATATGCATACTAAACAGAAAAATATAGCAATTCTTGGTTCAACTGGAAGTGTAGGTCGAAATACCTTGGATGTGGTTGCCAGAAATGCTGATTTGTTTAGCGTAGTTGCATTGGGCGCATGTAAATCTGTTGATGTGCTACTTGATCAAACAAAACGATTTAAACCGTCTTATGTTGCTATCACTGACTCGGACGCTGCAGAAAAATTTTTATCATCTGTCAATCAACTAGATTATTCGCCGCATATATTAATCGGTGACCATGGCTTGGAAAAAATTGCATCACTAAAGGAAGTGGACTGCGTGATGGCAGCGATTGTTGGGGCTGCAGGCTTATCTTCCACATTGCAGGCAGCAAGATCAGGTAAAGTCATTTTGCTTGCTAATAAAGAGGCATTGGTGATGTCTGGTGATTTGTTGATTCGAGTTGCGCATGAGAATAATGCAACTTTATTACCTATTGATAGTGAACATAATGCAGTTTTTCAGTGTATGGCAAATAATCCAGATGAGTATACAAAAAGTGGTGTTAATCAAGTAACGCTTACGGCTTCGGGTGGCCCTTTTTTAAATACACCGATAGAAGACCTTAAAACCGTCACGCCAATCCAAGCTTGTGCCCACCCTAATTGGAATATGGGTCGAAAAATTTCTATTGATTCCGCTACAATGATGAATAAAGGATTAGAATTAATTGAAGCTTGTCTGTTATTTGATTTGAATATCTCGAAAGTTAATGTGGTTATTCACCCTCAATCTATTGTTCATGCAATGGTTTCATATAAAGATGGGTCTGTTGTTGCACACATGGGTTTTCCAGATATGCGAGTCCCGATTGCACACGCAATAGCATGGCCAGAAAGAATTGAATCAGGTGTTGAAGTGTTAGACATTACGCAATGTACTAATTTGGAATTTTACCCTCCTGATTTGCAACGTTTTCCATGTTTACAGCTTGCGATGAGAGTGCTACAGATAGGACGGTCAATGCCAGCGGTTATGAATGCTGCAAATGAAGTTGCCGTACAGGAGTTTTTAGCTCAACAAATCAAATTCACCGATATTCATCATATAGTTTCTGATGTTGTAGATTCAATGGAACCAGTTAGCATTGACAGTATCGAAACGATTCTGGCTGTTGATCAGCAAGCTCGTGAATTAACTAGAATGAAAATTTCGGCTTTGACGCATTAATTAAATATGGAAACGTTTTTAATTAGTCTTATCTCTTTCATCGTTGCTGTTGGCATAATAGTAACTGTTCATGAATTTGGTCATTTTATTGTCGCGCGTTCATTAGGTGTGCGTGTATTGCGTTTCTCTGTAGGTTTTGGTAAGCCTCTTATAAAACATGTGTCTGCTAAAAGTAGGATTGAGTATGTCTTAGCTGCCATTCCTTTGGGTGGTTATGTGAAAATGCTTGATGAGCGTGAAGGTGAAGTTGCACCTGAGGAAATTGAGTGTGCATTTAATCGAAAACCTGTCTCTACCAGATTTGCTGTAGTAGCAGCCGGTCCAATGTTTAATTTTATATTTGCCATTATTGCTTATGCAATGATGTATTTTGTAGGAGTGCAAGGCATTGTTCCTCAAATTGGTAAAGTTGATAATGACAGCATTGCATATCAAGCTGGATTGTCTGATGGTGATGTTATTCTTCAAATAAATGATACTCAGGTTAATACTTGGGAGGATGCGAGCATTCGTCTTATTGATGAAGGATTAAAGACAGGGGAAGTTGGATTAAAAGTTAAAGACCAGCAGGGCAATGTTAAAGATACCATACTTGACCTTTCTGATACTAAATCTTTGTTAGATGAAGGTAGTCCTCTAGAGAAAGTCGGTATTACTCCTTGGCGTTATAATCCTCCTGCAAAATTAGGGAAGTTTGTGGGCAATAGCGCTGCAAAAGAACAAGGCTTCCTTGAAGGAGATGAAATCTTATTCGCTGATGATCAGTTAATTAATGACTGGAGAAGTTGGGTAGAATTAGTTCAGGCCCACCCTAATGAACTTATAAACGTTACAGTATTGCGAGGTTCGGAAAGATTAAATCTTCAATTAGTCCCTGAAGTCGCTGAATTGAATGGAAGTACGATTGGAAGAATAGGTGTGTATCCATGGATTGATCAAGACGAAGTCGATAAATATCAGGTCACGGTTACTATGGGATTATGGCCTGCTTTAACTGCAGGTGCAGTCAAGACATATGAGATGAGCATCTTAACTGTCAAGCTACTTGGTAGACTTATTGTAGGTGATGCTTCGCTAAAAAACATTAGTGGTCCAATAACTATTGCAGAGTATGCTGGAATATCTGCACAATTGGGACTAGCGACTTTTTTAAGCACTTTAGCGATTATAAGTATCAGTATTGGTATACTTAATTTATTACCAGTTCCTATTCTCGATGGTGGGCATTTAATGTACTACATTATTGAGATGATAAAAGGAAGTCCCGTGTCCGAAGCTACTCAGCTTGCAGGACAAAAGATAGGTATATTTATGTTGGCTGGTTTAATGACGTTAGCGTTTTTTAACGACTTTCAGCGCTTGTTTAGCTAGTTCACCAACTTTTTAGGTCTCGTGATAATAAAAATAATAAATTTACTATTCATTATTACTTTTAGTTTGATTGCAACATCTGCAAGTGCGGACGAATTTAAAATTGACGATATAATAATTGAAGGCTTGGATCGAATTGAGCCAGGTACTGTCTTTACATACATAACAGTTAAAGTAGGTGATGAGTTTAGTCCATCTGATTCGGCATCAATTATTCGTGAATTATACAAGACTGAGCTTTTTAGTGACGTTCAATTAAGACGTGAAGATAATGCCCTTATCGTCGTCGTAAAAGAACGTCCTGGCATCGCATCTCTAGATATTATTGGTAATAAAGATATTCCTGATGAACAGTTAATTGAGGCACTAACCGATATTGGGGTTGCTCCTGGTAGAGTTTTAAATCGATCCGTATTAGATCGGCTGGAAAATGAGTTACTTCAACAATATTTTGCGCGTGGAAAATATAATGTACAGATTAATACGATCTTGACTGAAATGGATCGCAATCGTGTGGACGTGGAGATTCAAATTGCTGAAGGCAAGCCTGCTAAAATACAAAATATCAATATTGTTGGTAATACTATCTATACTGATAAGAGACTCAAGAAAGACTTTGAATCAGGCAATAAACCTTGGTGGAAATTTTGGTCTAGTGCTGACCAGTATTCAAAACAAAGTTTGTCAGGTGATTTGGAAACATTACGTTCTGAATATTTAGATACAGGGTATTTAAATTTTGCTATTGACTCTACACAGGTATCAATAACTCCTGATAAAAAAGATATTTTTATTACTATTAATGTTGATGAAGGTGATCAGTATAGGTTATCGGAGATAAAGATTGCAGGTAACTTCGATATTCCAGAACAAGAAATACGGGATTTAATTGAAGTTAATAGTGGAGAAATATTTTCACGGAGTCGAGTAGTTGCCTCATCAGAGCGTATATCAAATCGTTTTGGCAATGACGGATACGCATTTGCAAGAGTAAATCCTGTTCCGACGGTGGATGAAGAGTCGAAAACAGTCAGTCTGACGTATTTTATTGATCCAGGTAAACGCGTCTATGTGCGAAGAATAGAGATAGTAGGTAATACTTATAGTATTGATGAAGTCTATAGAAGAGAGTTAAGACAGTTGGAAGGTGGATGGTATTCTGAATCGGGTGTCACAGCAACCCGTTTTCGAATTCAGAGACTACCCTTTGTTGATGAAGTAGACATAGAAACGATAAGACTGCCTGAGGAAGAGGATTTTGTTGATCTCAGGATCTCAGTTGTTGAAAGGCTTGCGGGAAGCTTTTCTATAGGTGCTGGTTTTTCTGATGCACAAGGTATTGTTCTAACGACAAGTGTTGATCAGGAAAACTTTTTGGGAACTGGAAAGTCCGTTGCATTTGAAATAAACACAAGTAAGGTGACTACTATATATGATCTTTCTTATACAAATCCTTACTATACCATTGATGGTGTTAGTCGCGGTTTTGGCTTTAGTTATATTAATACTAATGCTGGAGAGGCGGACGTGTCGGACTTTGACTCAGAACAGTTTAGTATTCGAACTAACTATGGGATACCGCTTACAGAGGTCGATCGAGTTAGTGCGGCATTAGATCTTCGTAAAACCTCAATTAGAGGAGACGACTTTTCTAATGAAATTGAAGAATTTATTGAGGAGAATGGAGATGACTTTACTGATTTCAATATAATTGGCACGCATTTACATGATTCTAGAAATCGGCGAACTTTTGGAACTGAAGGTTATTTCCAGCGAGCGAGTATTGAATTTACAATGCCTTTGAGCGATTTAGAGTTTTATAAGTTTGATTTCAGAAATATCTGGCTTTATCCGCTCTCGGATACATTTACTTTTTCGGCTCGTTCAGAACTAGGATATGGCGATAAGTTTGGAGATACGACCGATTTGCCGTTTTTTGAGAAATTTAGAGCGGGTGGAGCTGGATCAGTAAGAGGATATCAGGATAATACTTTAGGTCCTAGAGACTCTAATGATGATCCTTTTGGAGGAAATTTTTTAACAACGGCTAGTGCTCAGGTTTACTTCCCTATACCATCACTCCTAGATGGCTCACGTTTTAGAATGGGGTTTTTTACAGATTGGGGTAACGTTTTTGCAAAATATGAAGATTTTGAAACTAGCGAACTTAGAGGTAGCGTTGGCTTAGAGCTGAATTTAATAACTGGCTTAGGCGGCATTACAGCGAGTCTTGCGGCACCATTGAATGAAGGTGACGATGACGATACTCAACTATTCCAGTTTGATTTTGGAACAAGCTTTTAACTCAGGAGGAACATCTTGAACAAATTTTATATTTTAATTTTATTTATACTCACATTATCATTTTCTTCCTCAGCATATGCTGAGTCCAAGATTGGTTATGTTAATTTCGGAAAGTTGATGGAGCAGTCGTCCCAAGGACAGGCAGTAAGGCAAGCTTTAGAAACTGAATTTGCAAGTCGTGATAGACAATTGGCATCGTCACGTGATGCAATTTTAAAAATGGAAGAAAAGCTAAGAAATGATGGCAGTATTATGAGCGAGGCAAATCGTGTCAAGCTTGAGCGGGATATCCTGCAGAAAAAGCGTGATCATAATCGTCAACGAGATGAGTATCGTGAAGATATTAATATTCGGCGTAACGAAGAAGTTGGTGCATTGCAAAACAAAGTCTATGAGGTGATTAAACAGTTTGCAGAACAACAGAAATATGATTTAGTGCTTACACAACCTGTTTTATATGCAAGTCCAGCAGTTGATATCACTGATCAAGTTTTACAGAGATTAAATGCTAAATAAAATTAAGTATACAAATGGCATATACGATTGATGAGCTAGCTCATGAAATTGATCTTGAAATTATTGGTGATGGAAAGCATGAAATAACTCATATAGCTGAGCTTGATCAAGCGGGACAAGGCGCTTTGTCTTTTGCAGTTTCTGCCCGATATAGACATAGTCTTAATCATACTAATGCAACTGCTGTAATAGTTACTCCAGAATTAAAAAATTATGGTAATGCAATTAAATTAGTTTCTAAAAATCCTTACCTTAGCTTTGCGAGAGCAGCACAGTTGCTTTATCCGCAAGAAGAGTTTGTTCCAGGTATAGATGCATCAGCAGTTATTCATCCAGAATGTAATATTTCTGAGAATGTTTATATTGGACCAAATGTTGTCATTAGTGAGAAATGTGAGATAGAAAGTAAAGTCTATATTGGCGCCAATAGTGTGATTTCTGCAAGCTGCAGGATAGGCGCAAACACAAGATTTTTACCGCGAGTAACAATTATAGGTCCAACCTTAATTGGTAAAAGAGTAATCGTGCATCCTGGTGTTGTGATTGGAAGTGATGGATTTGGTCTGGCCAATGATAATGGTGTATGGGAAAAAATTCCTCAGATAGGCCGTGTCTTAATTGGAAATGATGTTGAGATCGGTGCTAATACCACAATTGATCGTGGCGCTTTACAAGATACCATCATAGAAGATGGAGTGAAACTCGATAATCAAATACAAATTGCGCATAATGTAAAAATCGGTGCACATACTGCAATTGCGGGATGTGTCGGAATTGCTGGTAGCGCCATCATAGGTAAATATTGCGCCATTGGTGGTGGTGCAGGTATTCAAGGTCATATTGAAATTACTGATGGCGTTCAAGTAATGGGTATGACTAAAATAAGTCAATCTATTGATAAGCCTGGCGTCTACACATCGGGTACAGCTGCACAAGATAATAAGCAGTGGATTAGAAACGCAATGCGTTTTAAAGAATTAGATAGTATAGCTAAAAGATTATTGGCTTTAGAAAAGCATATTTCGGACAAGCGAAAAGGATAATAAATGGAAAACAATATAATGTCCGTTGATGAAATAATGCAGTATCTTCCCCACCGCTATCCTTTTTTATTAGTTGATCGTGTGCTTGAGTGTAAGCATGGTGAATCGATAGTTGGACTCAAGAATGTTTCGATTAATGAAGCCTTCTTTCAAGGTCACTTTCCAAAAACACCTGTTTTCCCCGGTGTCTTAATTCTGGAAGCATTAGCTCAAGCATCAGGTATTTTAGTGCTGAGTGACCCCGATTCTCGACCTGAAAACGAGAGCCTTTTCCTGTTTGTTGGGATTGATAATGCGCGCTTTAAACGTCCAGTTGTTCCAGGCGATCAATTGAGATTGGAATCGAAATTATCTCGCATGAAAAGAAATTATGGTGTCTTTGATACCTACGCATACGTGGGTGACGAGTTGGCTGCAAGTGCTGAACTCAAGTGTATGTTCAAAGATCTCTAATGTCTTCTTCAAATAAAATTCATTCAACTGCTGTTATTGATCCGAGTGCCGAGTTGGCGAGTAATGTGACGGTTGGGCCCTATAGCATCATTGGCCCCTATGTTGAAATAGATGAGGGTACAGAAATTGGGCCACATGTTGTCATACAGGGTCCGACTAAAATTGGTAAAAAAAATCATCTTTTTCAATTTTCATCACTTGGCGAGATACCTCAAGATAAGAAATATGCAGGAGAAAAAAGTAAACTAATTATTGGTGATAATAATACAATTAGAGAATTTTGTACGATAAATCGTGGCACAGAGCTTGGTGAGGGCGCGACCACAATTGGTGATAGCAACTGGATTATGGCTTATGTGCATATTGCCCATGATTGCATTGTTGCTAACAATACTATCTTTTCAAATGGTGCCTCTATTGCTGGGCATGTAGTCGTAGATGATTATGCTGTGCTTGGTGGATTCACCTTAGTCCATCAATTTTGTCACATCGGAATGCATTCATTTTGTGGGATGGGTTCTGCATTAAATAAAGATCTGCCTCCTTATCTAATAGCATCAGGCAACTTGGCAAAGGCTTACGGTTTAAATAAGGAAGGTTTAAGGCGTAGAGGCTTTGATGAAAAACTTATTCAGGTCTTACATAAAGCGTATAAAGAATTAATTATCTCTAAAAACCCCAGAGCAGAGCAGCTAGAGAAAATTTCAGATTTGATCGAAGAGTATGAAGAGGTTCGCGTACTGGTCGATTTTATTGAGAATAGTGAACGAGGAACGGTTCGTTAGTTAACAGCTAGTTGCATAGCTTTTTCTGCCAATTCCTTTGAGTTGCATCCTTGATTAAGCATGTTATAAAGCTGTGTTTGAACCTCATTCATTTTGTCCTGTCTCTGATTGTCATCGAGTAGCATTTTTATTTCTTCGTAAAGGTTTTCTGGAGACACCTCTTTTTGCAGTAGTTCTGTGAAGACTCGCTTGTTCAGAATAATATTCGCAAGACTAATATGCTTAACTTTTATCATATGACCAAATAATCTATAGGTGATAGGTGAAATCTTATAAACTATTACCATAGCTTTGCCCATTAGCGCGGTTTGAAGAGAGGCGGTGCCAGATGCAATCATTACAACATCGCTTTTATCAATAGTGCTGTAAAAATCACTCTCTTCGAATGTGATAGGTATATTTAGGTTGTCTAATTGTTTGATCAAGTCGCTTTTATTGAAGCCAGGTGCAACGGGTACAATAAACCTCAATGAGGGATTTTCATCATGCAGAAGAACCGCAGCCTTTAACATGATGGGAAAAAGTTTTTTAACTTCACTTTTGCGGCTTCCCGGTGCTAAGGCGACAGTCATCATTTGCAGCGAATTGACAGGAATGTATTTTTCAACTTCCTGTAATAATGGATGTCTAACTAAACAACTATTTATATTTTCTTTGCGGTAAAAATCTAATTCAAAAGGGAAAAGTACTGCCATTAAGTCAACTCGCTGTTTAATCTTTTTGACCCTCCCTGTACGCCAGGCCCAAATTTGAGGGCTGACATAAAACATTACTTTTATATTTAGAGATTTAGCATAAGCCGCGAGTTTTAGGTTAAATTCAGGATAGTCTATTAAAATTAATAACTTTGGTTGTGTTTGCTGGATGTGTCTTTTCAGATTGGATAATATTTTATGTAGACGAGGGTAATGTTTTAAAACTTCATAGATGCCTATGACTGCGGTTTCACTCACATCATGCAATGTATCAACTCCGGCTTTGCGCATAGCTTGTCCACCAATACCGCTGAGAGAGATATTTTTATCGAGCTGTCGCAATTCTTCGCAAAGCTTTCCTCCAAGAATATCACCTGAAGATTCACCTGCGCTTATGACGATTTCCATTTAGGTTTAGATAGCTTCTTTTATTATATCAACAACTCGATCTATCTGTTGTTCTGATAGTTCAGGAAACATGGGAAGTGATAAGCAGTTAGAGGTGGCATATTCTGTGATGGCTAAGTCTTTAATAACAGAATTGTCTTTGAAAGCTTCTTGAGCGTGCAAGCCTTTGGGGTAATAGATAGCGCAGGCTATATTATTTCTTTGTAGCGCTTTAAAAATTGAGTCGCGACGTAAATCTAAAAGAGTGTATTGATGAAAAACGTGGCTGCTTTCAGATTTTTCAATAGGGGTTTGTATGCCTAATTCAGAAAGCTTCAGGGTGTATCTCTTTGCTGCTAGGTTTCGATTTTGATTATATTTGTCTATATACTTTAATTTTATACGTAGTACTGTTGCTTGTATTTCATCAAGACGACTATTGAAACCAATAATACTATGCTCGTATCTGACAGGACTGCCATGATTGCGAAACAATTTAACTTTTTCTGCAAGTTCATCATTATCGGTGCTGACCATGCCACCATCGCCATAACAACCTAAATTTTTGCTAGGAAAGAAACTGAAGCATCCCATGTCTCCTAGTATTCCTGTTTTTTTCTTTTTATACTCTGCACCAAAGGATTGCGCACAATCTTCAATTAAATAAATATCTTTGCCATCAATAATAGATTGAATAGCGCCAATATCGGCAGGCAATCCAAATAGATGTACTGCGATGATAGCTTTGGTTTTATCACTAATTGCTTGTTCTATTTTTTCTGGATTGATATTGAGTGAGTCTAGTTCAATGTCTACAAATACGGGTGTTGCACCGACATAGCGAATTGCTTCTGCCGTCGCAGCAAATGTAAATGAGGGTACAATTACTTCATCATCCTTTGTTATCTCAAGTGCGCGTAAAGCCAGATGCAATGCATCAGTGCCTGAAGCACACCCTAAAGCATGTTGGCAGTTTAAATATTTTGCAGCTTCGTTCTCAAAGGCTTGAACATTAGGCCCCATAATGAAAGCAGTACTTTCTAGCGTATCATTTAAGGCTGATTGGATTTCATCTTTTAAGGTGTGATATTGCGTACGCAAGTCAACCATAGGGATTGGTGTTATCGGCATAGACATTAATTTTGAGGTTGAATCTTTTGGTTGATTATATCGGCTGTTCTCAAAGCACGCAGCCCGTCAGCGCCAGTCACTAACGGTTGAGAGTTAGACTCTATGCAATCTAAAAATTGACTGATTTCCGTGAGTAAAGCATCAGATTTATCATAGGTGAGGCTATGTGAGTCAATCTTTTTTTCTTCTCTAGTATAAATTTTTAAATCATGACTTGCTAAATCAGCTGAAAAGTAAGCATTTTCTTGAAACAAACGTAGTTTACGTTCGGTTTTGTTACTTACGCGACTGGCTGTTACATTTGCAACACAATTATTTTTAAATGTAATGCGCGCATTAGCGATATCAATTGCATCAGACAATACACACATGCCTGATGCTTGTATGTCTTCTATATCGCTATTCACAATGCTAAGAATAATATCAATATCATGGATCATGAGGTCTAGTACAACGTCAACGTCTGTTCCACGCTCTCGAAAGGGCGACAAGCGATGGGATTCGATAAATTTTGGTGACTGTAGATATACATCCATCGCCAGTACTGCAGGGTTAAAACGTTCAATATGTCCAATTTGTAAAATGCAATTATTTTGATCGGCTAGAGAGATTAATTCTTCTGCCTGTTCTGTTGTTGATGTAATAGGCTTTTCGAGTAAGACATGTTTTCCTTTAGATAGAAAAGCGCGTGCAATTTCATAATGTGCCGGTGTTGTCGTGACAATACTTACCGCATCAACTTGATCGAGAATATCTAGATAATTTTTAAATGCGCTAACATTAGTTAGATCTCTAGCTACATTGATAGCTGTGGATTCATTAGTGTCGACGACACCCAACAGGTGACAATTTTTGAGCGAGTTGTATTTTTCAGCATGAAATTTCCCTAAGTAGCCGACTCCAACTACTCCCGCTTTTATTATTCCCATTTGCTTGTCGTAATGTGTTATAAAAATTCTAAGTATACGTATTCTATTGCATTTGTTGGCAGTTTGATTGAGATTATTCAGATAAGAATTTTGATTAAGAAGCACTCTAAGGTTATTAATTTTTCAAGCATAAGTGTTGATATCAATACTTATGTGGGTATTGATGAGGCAGGGCGTGGGCCACTGGCAGGTTCAGTTATTGCAGCGGCAGTCGTGCTTGGCGATACTTTGAGCTGGGACGAAGTTCAGGATTCAAAAAAATTATCACCTGCAAAACGTGAAAAATTATCAAATCTGATCAAAGAACATGCACTGTCTTGGTCAATTGGTCAGTGTAATGCATGTGAAATAGATCGGTATAATATCTTCAATGCGAGTTTGCTTGCCATGCAACGCGCTTTTGATGGGCTTGATACACAGATAGAATTGGTATTAGTGGATGGAAAGTTTAGTCCAGAGTTATCCGTTGAGTCCTATGCGGTAATCAAGGGTGACCAACATGTACCCGCCATTGGAGCCGCTTCTATAATTGCTAAAGTTACACGCGATGCGGAAATGATTAATCTTGACAAATCATTCCCGCAGTATGGTTTCGCTCAGCATAAAGGGTATCCGACAGCACAACATTTAGCTGCCTTAAAACAATATGGTGCATGCCAATATCATAGAAGAAGCTTTAAACCGGTCGCAGAAGTTATTTAATGGATCCAAACTTTATTCACCTACGTATTCATAGCGAATATTCTATCGTCGATGGGTTAGTGCGTATTCCCGCGTTGATGGATAAAGCGGTTGAGTTACAAATGCCTGCAATTGCGCTAACCGATTTTTCTAACTTATTTGCTTTGGTCAAATTTTATCGTGGCGCTTTAGCGAAAGGTATTAAACCCATTATTGGTGCCGATGTATTGGTCTCAGATCCTCAGTATCAAGACCAATTTAGAGTGGCTTTATTATGCATGAATAATGAGGGCTACCGTAATTTAACAGAGTTACTCACACTTGCTTACATCGACGGCCAACATGGGGGGTTGCCTACTTTAAAACGTGACTGGATATTTGAACGTAATGCAGGATTAATCACGCTCTCGGGTGGCACGGATGGTGATTTAGGTAAATTACTAATCAAAGAAGATAGTCAGCGTAGTGAGGAATGTTTAATCGCATGGTTGGATCATTTTGAAGATCGTTATTATATTGAGCTGCAAAGAACGGGCCGTGAAAGAGAAGATGCCTATAATAATTTTGCGCTAAATTTGGCAGAAATAAAACAAGTGCCTGTGGTTGCAACTAATGATGTTCGCTTCTTGCTTCCGGAGGAGTTTGAAGCACATGAGGTGCGCGTATGTATCAATCAAGGTCGTGTTTTGTCTGATCCGCGTCGTCCAAGAATGTACAGTGAAGAGCAGTATTTACGATCCGCCGAGGAAATGATTGAGCTTTACGAAGATGTGCCATCTGCAATATCAAATACTATTGAAATTGCTAAACGTTGCAACGTGAGATTGGAATTTGGTAAAAATGTTTTGCCTGAATTTCCAACTGGGGATTTAACGACAGATGAATTTTTACGCCAACAATCGGAAAAGCGCTTACAAGATCGTATTCGTCAATTACGTGCAATTAATTTAGATATTAATGAAGAAGAGTATAAGCAGCGTTTAGAAGTTGAGTTGGGCGTCATAGAAAACATGGGTTATTCCGGTTACTTCTTAATTGTTGCAGATTTCACTCAGTGGTCACGTGATAATGAGGTGCCGGTAGGGCCTGGGCGTGGTTCAGGTGCAGGTTCTTTAGTCGCTTATGCTTTAGGGATTACTGATATCGATCCAATGCAATACGATTTACTTTTTGAGAGATTCCTAAATCCAGAACGTGTCTCAATGCCTGACTTTGATATCGATTTTTGCATGGCGGGTCGTGATCGAGTGATTGATTATGTCGCTAAGCGTTATGGCCGTGAAAAAGTGAGTCAGATCATTACTTATGGAAGTATGGCAGCAAAAGCGGTGGTGCGTGATGTGGGTCGTGTGCTAGGGCATCCATATGGTTTTGTCGACAGAATTGCCAAAATGATTCCATTTGAGGTTGGTATGACGCTTGAGAAAGCTCTCGAGCGTGAAAAAGATTTCAAACAAATGGTAGATGAAGAAGAAGAGGTTGGGACATTAATGGACATGGCTTTGAAGTTGGAAGGCATGGCTAGAAATGCTGGAAAGCATGCAGGTGGTGTCGTGATTGCACCTTCCAAGTTAACTGACTTTACACCGCTCTATTGTGAAGCAGGTGGGGCTAATGTTGTTACACAGTTAGATAAGGATGATGTTGAAGCTATAGGCTTAGTGAAGTTTGATTTTCTTGGATTAAGAACATTAACGATAATTGATCGTACTTTAAAAAGCGTGAATGCACGTCGCAGCCAAGAAGGACAAAAACCTGTGGACTTAAATGCATTGCCCCTTGATGACGAAGCCACTTATAAGTTGTTACAAAATCAACAGACGACCGCTGTATTTCAATTAGAGTCTGAAGGACTTAAAGATATCTTGGGTCGTCTTAAGCCAGACAAGTTTGATGATGTGGTTGCGATGGTAGCGCTATATCGTCCTGGACCTTTGCAGTCCGGCATGGTTGATGATTTTATCGATCGTAAACATGGTGCGCGTATCGAATATCCACATCCAGATTTAGAAGCCATTCTAAGTGAAACTTATGGTGTCATTCTTTATCAAGAACAAGTAATGCAGATCGCACAGGTCTTAGCAGGTTATACCTTGGGTGGTGCAGATCTTTTGCGTCGTGCGATGGGGAAAAAGAAACCTGAAGAAATGGCAAAGCAACGATCGGTATTTGTAAAAGGTTCGACGGAACGTGGGGTGGATGATAATAAAGCAAACTATATTTTCGATCTAATGGAAAAATTCGCTGGTTATGGCTTCAATAAATCACATTCAGTGGCTTATGCCATGTTGTCTTATCAAACTGCCTGGTTAAAGTCGCATTATCCTGCAGAATTTATGGCATCAGTGCTATCGGCGGATATGGATAATACGGATAAGGTGGTTCATTTGCGAGAAGAATGTAAAACCATGGGTCTGAATGTATTGCCGCCTGATGCCAATGAGTCTGAGTATGGGTTTACTGTAACAAAAGATCAGAAGATTGTTTATGGTTTAGGAGCTATTAAAGGAGTAGGTGAGTCGGCCATTGAATCCTTAATTCAAAATCGCGAACAACAAGGAAATTATAAATCCTTGCATGATTTGTGTTTGCGTTTAGAAACACAAAAATTTAATCGTCGCAGTATGGAAGCTATGATTCGTTCAGGTGCTTTGGACAGTTTTAATCACACGCGCGCAAGTTTAATGCATCATTTACCACGTGCGTTGCAAGCAGCAGAACAACATCAACGTAATGATGACCTAGGTCAGAATGATATGTTTGGCGGTGGTAAATTGATTGCGCGTGAAGCTAAAGTTGAAGAAAAACCTGAATGGGACGACGATACATTGCTGGCAGCTGAGCGTGAAACTTTAGGTTTGTATTTTTCTGGACATCCTGTTGACCAGTATCGTGATGAACTCATTAGCATTGTGGGTAAGACTTTAAAAGATAGATTGTCTACTCCTATCGCACCAGTAGAAAACAATTATCGCAATAGAGATTCTAACTCAATTAAAGTCGGTGGCTTATTAGTGGAGATGCGATTGCGTAATAGTCCTTCTGGTCGCATTGCGTTTTTAACACTAGATGATAATACCGCTCGTATTCATGTCGCTGTATTTGCTGATTCTTATAGCCAATTCAAAAATTTGTTAGTCAAAGATCAAATTTTGATTGTTGAAGGGGTTATCAGCATTGACGATTACAATGGTAAACCACGCGTGCGTGCAAAAAATATCACGCGTCTTGAGGATGCGCGAATTGAATATGGCAGAGGTATTATTATAAGCGTGGATGACGCTAGGCAGTCATTGTTGGGAGAGCTAGAAAGTACGTTACAGCCCTATCGAGATGGAGAGTGTCGAGTACATATTCGTTATAAATCAGATAATGTAGAAGCTCAATATCGGCTAGGTAAACAATGGAGTGTTGTTCCGCAACGAGATTTGTTGCGCCGCTTGAGCACACTTAATGGAGTTAGAGAAGCGCGCGTGGTGTACTAATTAATGCAGTCTTTTCTGAAATCGTTCGCCAGTCCGACTATAATATTAAAAATTTAATTATTAGACTATGATTTCCGATTATTTAGAATTTGAACAGCCAATTGCTGAGTTAGAGGCAAAAATCGAAGAGCTGCGTCGTGTAGAATCTGATAATGAAATGCAACTGGGCGAAGAAATCGCCAAATTGAAGGCTAAATGTCAGTCTTTGACCGAATCAATTTATAAAAACCTTTCAGCCTGGCAGGTCGCACAAATCGCCCGCCACCCCCGCCGTCCCTATACACTTGATTATGTTGCAAAGTTATTTACGGATTTTGAAGAGCTACATGGGGATCGAGCATTTGCTGACGATTCAGCAATTATTTGTGGAATCGCACGTTTTAATCAAAAACCTGTTGCGATCATTGGCCATCAAAAAGGTCGAAATACTAAGGAAAATTTGAAACGTAATTTTGGTATGCCAAGACCTGAGGGTTATCGAAAAGCGTTAAGGGTGATGGGAACAGCAGAAAAATTTCAATTGCCGATATTAACGTTTATTGACACTCCAGGCGCTTATCCAGGAGTCGGGGCAGAAGAACGAGGTCAAGCACAAGCCATAGCGATGAACCTTTATCGTATGGCAGAACTTAAGACTCCCATCATCTCAACTGTCATTGGAGAAGGTGGCTCTGGCGGTGCTTTGGCGATCGGCGTGAGCGACCATCTCGCCATGTTAAGTTATAGCACTTATTCCGTTATTTCTCCTGAGGGTTGTGCTTCAATTCTTTGGAAAAATGCAGACAAAGCAAAAGATGCAGCAGAAGCATTAGGCATCACTTCAGATCGTCTCTTAGAATTAGAGTTAATTGATGAAGTGATTGAGGAGCCTATGTCTGGAGCGCATCGTGATCTCGATAAAACGTGTGAAAACTTGCGTGTTTCCCTGCAAGAAAATATCTCGCGCTTTAGTAAACTAGATGTTAGCCAATTGCTTGAGCAACGGTATACTCGTTTAACAACCTACGGCGTATTTAAAGATTAATGCTTCTGGCAGAAGTATGTCTGTCATTATTAAAAAAATCACAACAGCACTTGATCGAATCGATCAAAATAATACTATTTGGATCGCATTTAGTGGTGGTATTGATTCTGCAGTTCTATTACATGCGGTAACTTCAGTTGCAAAAGATACTGGTCATACAGTAAAAGCGATTCACATAGATCATCAGATTCATAAGGACTCTAAAGAATGGTCAGAGTTTTGTAAAAATCAATGCCGGATTCTTTCAGTTTTTTATCGATCTATTTCTGTAGAACTAAAATATGTTTCCGAATTAGGTGTTGAGGGCTCAGCGCGAATTGCTCGTTATCAGGCTTTTGAAGATATTTTAGAGTCTGAGGATATTTTATTGACTGCGCATCATGCTGATGATCAAGTTGAAACGATTTTATTACAATTATTTCGTGGTGCGGGCGTTCAGGGTCTAACGGGTTGTGCCATGCAACGTGATTTGGGTAAAGCACAAATGTTGAGACCATTGTTGGAAGTTTCGCGTCAACAAATAGAAGAATATGCGAAGTCGTATGAATTAAGTTGGTTAGAAGATCCTTCAAATAAATCAATTCAGTACGATCGAAATTTTTTGCGACATGAAGTGTTACCCTTAATAAATATGCGTTGGCATGGATTACGTGAAACGATTGCTAGATCGAGTCAGTGGCAAACTGAGTCTTCCTATTTATTGGATCGTCTAGCAAAACAAGATTTAGAATTTTCAGATGTCCTAGAAAATCCAATCCCAATTAAAAAATTGAAATGCTTAGATAGCACAAGCATGAAAAATGCTTTGCGTTGGTGGATGCGAGAAAATAAATTTCCTATGCCCAGTGCTCAAATCCTTAACCACATCATTTCAGATGTGATAAACAGTTCGCAAGATTCTGAAGCATGCGTGAGATGGCAGCATTGTGAATGTAGAAAGTATCGCAATAAACTATATCTGCTGGAGCAACTTAATGCGCATGACTCAAACCAGATGTATGAGTGGAATATTGAACTGCCACTGCAGATAGATTCATTAGGTTTAACTTTGACGCAAGAAAAACTGCTTGAACATGGTGTGAAGTGTGACCAATTAGAAACCTTGCTGGTGAAATTCCGTCAAGGTGGAGAGACTATCAAGCCTAGAGGTCGTGGTTGTCACAAAGATCTTAAAACCTTATTTCAGGAAGCTTCTGTCGAGCCCTGGCTAAGAGATAGAATTCCATTGTTGTACAGAAATGAATCACTAATCTTTGTATGGGGATATTGGATTCAAGAAGGATATTAACGAATCGTGGATTGAGAGCTTTGGCTCCATTTGATATCCTAATCCTCCATCTCGGGCCCATACTGGGCCCTTGCCTGAACAATGGAATTTCTTGATGACAAGATACATTTTTATTACTGGCGGGGTGGTCTCTTCTTTAGGTAAGGGCATTGCTAGCGCCTCGCTAGGTGCAATTTTAGAAGCTCGCGGTCTTTCAATCACTATGATTAAACTAGATCCATATATTAATGTGGATCCTGGAACCATGAGTCCGTTTCAACACGGCGAAGTGTATGTCACAGATGATGGTACTGAGACAGACCTAGATCTAGGTCACTATGAGCGTTTTGTGCGCTTTCGTTCATCAAAAAATAATAACTTCACCACAGGTCAAATATACGAGAATGTAATCCGCAAGGAACGTCGTGGGGATTACTTAGGCGGAACTGTTCAAGTCATTCCTCATATCACTGATGAAATTAAAAATTCTGTACGCAAAGGATCAGAAGGTGCGGATATTGCCTTAGTGGAAATAGGTGGAACAGTCGGCGATATTGAATCGCTTCCGTTCTTGGAAGCTATTCGTCAAATGGGCGTTGAATTGGGGCGTAAACACGTCATGTATATGCATCTGACGCTTGTGCCGTATATAGCTGCTTCTGGTGAAGTAAAAACTAAACCCACACAACACTCAGTCAAAGAATTGCGTTCTATTGGGATTCAGCCCGACATACTAATGTGTCGTAGTGATCGCGCACTGCCAGACAACGAACGTAAAAAAATTGCTTTATTTACCAATGTTGAAGAAAAAGCGGTTATCTCATCTGTCGATGTCAGCAGCATTTATAAAATTCCGCTTTGGCTGCACTCACAAAGTCTTGATGATATTGTCTTGGAGAAATTTCAATTGGATTATCCGCCAGCCGATTTAACCGACTGGAAAGACGTGGTTCATGCGATTGAATTCCCCGAAGTTGAAATCAACGTTTACATGGTGGGTAAATACGTCGAGTTAACCGAGTCATACAAGTCCTTAAATGAAGCCTTAATCCACGCGGGTGCGCATACTAAAACACAAGTCAATATTAAGTATGTGGATTCTGAACGCATTGAAGTTAATGGCGTAGATTTTCTAAAAGATGCTGATGCGATATTAGTGCCAGGAGGTTTTGGTCAACGTGGGATCGAGGGAAAAATCATGGCTGCGCAATATGCGCGTGAGAATTCAATTCCATATTTGGGTATATGCTTAGGCATGCAGGTAGCAGTGATTGATTTTGCTCGCAATGTCGCAGGATTGCCCAATGCACATAGCACCGAATTTGCAGGCGATACTCCAAACCCTGTCATTGCGTTAATTACTGAATGGCAAGAAAACGATGGACGTGTTGAAAAGCGCAGTGAGCAATCTGAACTAGGTGGAACTATGCGTCTAGGCGCACAACAGTGTCGATTGCTAGAAGATTCTCTTGTTCGCAGTACTTATGGTGAAGAAGTCATTTCAGAACGTCATCGACATCGTTATGAATTTAATAATACATTCATGGCCACATTGAGTAATGCCGGATTGTCATTTACGGGTAAATCAGCTGATGATAGATTAGTTGAAGTTGTTGAGATAAAAGATCATCCATGGTTCATAGGGTGTCAATTTCATCCTGAATTCACTTCAACACCACGTGATGGGCATCCTTTATTTAGTGGATTTGTTCAAGCAGCGCGTCAAGGTCGATCTGCAAATAAAGATGTCGAAGTAACCGATTTTGTTGCAAGTAAAGAACCTGTGACTGCCGATCACTAAGGCACTCAAAAATGAAATTATGTCAATTTGAGGTCGATAATAACCGACCTTTTTTCTTGATCGCTGGCCCATGTGTTGTTGAAAGCTTGGAGCTCGCACAGGAAACTGCCGGACGACTTAAAGAAATTACTTCCGAATTAAACATTCCGTTTATTTATAAATCTTCATTTGATAAAGCCAATCGCACCTCGGAAAAAAGCTTCCGTGGTCTCGGGATTGAAAAAGGATTGGAGATACTTCAGTCCATTAAAGAAGAATTTTCTCTTCCAATTCTGACAGATGTTCATGAAGACACACCATTAGATGAGGTATCAGAAGTTGTAGATGTGCTTCAAACGCCAGCCTTTCTCTGTCGCCAAACAAATTTTATCCAGCGGGTAGCTAAAACAGAATTACCAGTTAATATTAAAAAGGGTCAGTTTCTGTCCCCTTGGGATATGAAACATGTAGTTGAAAAAGCAAAATCTGTTGGAAATGATCAAATAATGGTCTGTGAACGTGGTGTTTCCTTTGGCTACGGCAATTTAGTGTCTGATATGCGTTCGTTAGCGATCATGAGAGACACCGGATGTCCAGTAGTTTTTGATGCGACACATTCGGTACAATTGCCGGGCGGTGAGGGCAGTCAGTCTGGGGGTCAGCGAGAATTTGTTCCGATATTGGCGAGAGCTGCCGTAGCAGTGGGTGTCGCAGGTTTATTTATGGAGACACACCCTAATCCTAACAATGCAAAGAGTGATGGTCCAAATTCCTGGCCACTACAACAAGTTGCTCAGTTACTGAATACTTTATGCGAAATAGATAAGGTAGCTAAGTCTTTGCCTTAGTCATGAGCAAAAATGGAATTTAAAAGTTATGTCAAAAATTAAACAAATCAAAGCAAGAGAAGTCATCGATTCGCGTGGCAATCCAACTGTGGAAGCAGATGTTTTTTTAACCTCTGGAAAATATGGACGTGCTGCTGTGCCCTCTGGTGCATCCACAGGTGCATTGGAAGCTCTGGAAATGCGCGATGGCGATAATAACCGCTATTTAGGTAAAGGTGTTTCCCATGCGGTTAATAATGTTAATACATTAATTCAAGAAAAGTTATTAGGTATAGACGCGATCGATCAGGAAAAAATTGATCAGATGATGATTGAACTTGATGGCACACCGAATAAGGCTAAGTTGGGAGCAAATGCCATCCTGGCGGTTTCGTTGGCTGTCGCAAAGGCGGCGGCAGCGGAAAATGATGAGCCTTTGTATCGATATTTAAATACTGGTGCGGATATGGTTTTGCCTGTGCCCATGATGAATATTATCAATGGTGGCGCGCATGCGCATAAAGGGGCTGACTTGCAGGAGTTTATGGTTGTGCCTCATGGTGTAGATACCTTCAGTCATGCGGTGCAATGTGGCGCAGAAATCTTTCATGCATTAAAAGCGGAATTAAAGAGTTTAGGTTTAAATACTGCAGTAGGTGACGAGGGTGGATTTGCGCCAACGCTTAAAGCCAACGAACAAGCGATAGAAATCATTCTCAATGCTATAGAAAAAGCAGGTTATAAGCCGGGAGATCAGGTCAGTATTGGTTTAGATTGTGCAAGTTCTGAATTTTATAAAGATGGAAAATATCATCTTGAATCAGAAGGTAAGGTATATTCGTCTGATGAATTCATTACCTACTTAACCAATTTAATCGATAAATATCCGATCATCACTGTAGAAGATGGCTTGGCCGAAGACGATTGGGATGCGTGGGCAAGTTTAACTGCAGCTGTGGGAAGCAAAGTTCAATTGGTGGGCGATGACTTGTTTGTCACTAATCCAGAAATTTTTGCCAAAGGTATTGAGAAAGGTGTAGCTAATTCTATTTTGATTAAGTTAAATCAAATTGGCTCACTGACAGAAACATTGCAAGCGATCAAAATGGCGCATGATGCAAATTATACAACAGTTATTTCACACCGCTCTGGTGAGACAGAAGATGTCACCATTGCAGACTTAGCTGTAGCAACAGGAGCTGGTCAAATTAAAACTGGGTCCATGTCACGCTCAGATCGTGTTGCCAAATACAATCAGCTGATTCGTATAGAAGAAGAACTAGGTACTTCGGCCATATACCCTGGCAGGAAGGCATTTAATCATTAACAAGGCCGCTATAACTCAAGCATGAAGCCATTCGTACTAGTCTTAGTCGTAGTATTGATTGGCTTGCAATATAAGTTATGGATAGATGACGACGGTATCATACGTTTAATACATCTAAATGATCGTATAGAAGATCAGCAAGCAAGAAACCAACATATGTATGAACGTAATGAACTGCTTGCTGCAGAAGTGGAAGATCTGAAATCCGGTTATGATGCGATTGAAGAGCGCGCTCGAATGGAACTTGGCATGATTCGTCACGGTGAAACATTTTTCCAGTTCATAGAGAAGTCTGATTCTAAACAAAGTGATGAATAATGAAACTGCTTGTTGGGCAATACTTCCTGCTGCGGGAATTGGTGAACGTTTCGGTTCTAATATTCCAAAACAGTATGTAAAAATTGCAGATAAAACAATTTTAGAACATGCATTAAAGCCATTTTTAACAAATGAAAATATAACGGGTGTTGCGGTTGCTTTAAATAGTCATGACGATCACTTTTCAAATTTACAGATAAAGACAAGCAAGCAATTCATAACTACAGTAGGTGGTGAAACAAGAGCTCATTCGGTATTGAATGCGCTTATAGAGATTGAAAATCTGCTAGATAGGAGTGACTTTGTATTAGTGCATGACGCTGCGCGACCATGCTTAAGTCATCAAGACTTGAATGCATTGATCGAAAATACAATTGATTTAGGTGTTGGCAGTATTCTGGCAGGCCCCGTCGCTGATACTGTTAAGAGAGTTGAGGGTAATACTATCGTTGAAACCATAGATCGTTCGGATTTATGGCATGCTTACACTCCGCAAATGTTCCGCTATCACTTATTATTTACTGCTTTGAAAAAATGTATTGATAAGAATATTTCAATTACTGACGAGGCGAGTGCAATTGAGGAAATCGGTTTAAAAGTAAATGTTTTGCGAGGGGACTCAGCCAAAGTTAAAATTACCATACCTCAAGATCTTAAAATTGCCGAAAAATTTCTGAGTGTTGAATAATAGAGTGTAATAAATGAGAATTGGTCAAGGCTTTGATGCACATCGTTTTGTCGAAGGTAGCGAAATCATCCTTGGAGGAGTCACCATTCCGCATGAAAAAACTATTGATGCACATTCGGATGGAGATGTTTTGCTGCATGCTTTATGTGATGCATTACTAGGCGCAGCAGGTCTGGGTGATATTGGGACTCATTTCTCAGATCAAGATGATACCAATAAGAACCGTAATTCACGTGAATTTATTGTTAAATCATTGGAAATGATAAAAGCCCATGATTTATTTGTAAGTAATGTCGATATTACGGTAATCTTACAAACCCCTAAACTGGCACCTTATATCTTGCAAATGCGTAAGAATATTGCCAAAGATTTAGATATCGATATTTCACAGGTTAATATTAAAGCAACAACGACAGAACAAATGGGATTTGTTGGAAGGCAAGAAGGAATTGCAGCCATGGCAATTGCTCTGTTAAATAATATTTGAATTATAATAAGTATTGAGTCATGAAGAATTTGCGCAGAGAAGTATTTCGCTTTGCTATAGTGGGTGGGCTGGCATTTCTTATCGATGCTGGATTAGTAACATTACTGTTTAAAGGCTTTGAAGTTGATCCCTTTTATGCGCGTTTGGTTGCGATTGGTGCGGCAACTTTTTTTGCTATTTATTGGCATCGCAGATGGACTTTTGCGCATTCAAAAGAAAGTTCAATTTTATATCAACAGTTCACTTACGTTGTCACCCAAGTAATAAGTCATACGCTTAATATTGGTATCTATCTAAGTTTAATTGAACACGATGTGTTTTGGCAGACATGGCCATTTCTCGCTGTTGCTGTTGGGTCGTTTTTTGCGGTTATTGTGACTTTCTGTTTATCAAAGTGGATTGTGTTTCGAAGTCCTACTACATCTAAATAGATTGAAGGTGTCTTGATTGTCTGTTGAAGACCTCAGCACCTATGATTATTTTTCTGAGCAAGGTGAACTTGCTAAAAATATCGAAGGATTTAAGTTTCGACCTCAACAACTTGATATGGCGTCAGCCGTTGAAAGAACTATTCATGATGCCAGTACACTTGTAGTTGAAGCTGGGACAGGTGTCGGCAAGACTTTTGCTTATTTAGTTCCTGCTATGTTATCAGGCATGAAAGTGATTGTTTCCACAGGGACACGTCATCTGCAAGACCAGCTTTATTATACTGATCTGCCGGTGCTGCAAAATGCAATAGGGTTAAATCTTAAAGCAGCAATTTTAAAAGGACGTTCAAATTATTTATGTAAATATCGCTTTGAGCATTTTGAGTATGAGTTACCTGATTATCCTAAATTTACCAAGCCATATATTGAAATTAAAGAATGGTCTAAGCTGACTAACACGGGAGATGTCGCTGAGGTCAACGAGGTCTCTGAGCAATCGAGTATTTGGTCGCATGTCACATCAACGCGCGATAACTGTTTGGGAGGTGAATGCCCGGACTACAATAAATGCCATGTCTTAAAAGCGCGCAAGCGTGCACAAGAAGCAGATCTGGTCGTCATAAATCATCATCTTTTAGGTGCTGATTTAGTACTCAAAGAAGAGGGGTTTGGGGAACTGCTTCCATCTGTTGATGTTTTCGTTATTGATGAAGCGCATCAGTTTGCCGATATCCTACCGAATTTCTTTGGACAAAGTATTGGTAGCCGTCAATTACAAGACTTGATTAATGATATCAGTAAAGAACTGACCCAAGTTACAAGTTCTAAAACAATAAGTAAAAGTTATTATGCAGTATTGGATTATATCCAAGCACTTAATAGTGCGTTAGTTAAAAAAATGCATGAACAACGCTCACTATGGCAAGAAATTCTTGGCGATAAAAATGTCGATAAAGGGTTCACCAAGCTTATAAGTTCTTTGCTTATTCTAGAAGAGCGATTAGTGTCAGTTGCAGGTGAATCGCCAGGATTGGCTCAATGCTATAAGCGATTGAGTAGCGCTAATGGCTTATTAGATGATTTTCTCAATTCAACTAATAAAACCATACAATGGGTAGAGTTAGGTAGGAGGCGTTTTCGCTTAGGAAGTATTCCTTTAGATGCCGCAGTGCCATTTCAGAAAGCAACAAAAGATTTTCATTGCTCATGGATATACACTTCGGCAACATTAACCGCTAGGCTAAGTTTTAATCATTTTATCGATCAGTTGGGCTTGCAAGATGCAGAATGTGTTATGTGCGACAGTCCTTTTGATTACCAAACTCAATCCAGACTGTATTTACCCGATTTAAATTGTCAACCCAATGAAACGAATTATACTGATGAAGTGATAGCGAGAGCTTTACCGTTGCTAAAAGCAAGCGAGGGTAATGCATTTATGCTATTCACAAGCCATAGAGCCTTAAATTGTGCTGCTTCTTTAATGAAAGATGAAGCATTTAATGTTCTAGTTCAAGGAGATGCTGCCAAGCGAGAGTTGCTTAAGCAATTTCAAAGCACCGAAAATTGTGTGCTTCTAGGGACGCAAAGTTTTTGGGAAGGTGTCGATGTTAAAGGTCATCGACTTCGCTTGGTCATAATCGATAAGCTACCTTTTATGTCGCCAGGTGACCCACTAGTTCAAGCGCGTTCTAGGCTATTGCAAGAGGCTGGAGAGAATCCATTTATGATTTATCAAATACCTCAAGCAATCTTAAACTTAAAGCAAGGTGTAGGAAGATTAATTCGTGGTGAGCAAGACCGTGGTGTTGTTGTGTTGATGGATCCAAGAATTAAAACAAAAGCCTATGGAAAATCGTTTTTAAAAAGTTTGCCAGCCATGACAATTTCTGAAGATGAACTTCAAATTATTTCATTTTTACATGGGATAAAAAAACATGAAATTACTTGCAATTGAGGCTGCGACCGAGGCGTGTTCTGCTGCGGTATTAATTGATGGTGAGGTCATTGAGCAGTATCAAGTAGCGCCACGCCAACATAATGAATTACTACTACCCATGTGTGAAAAGGTGCTGGCTGAGTCAGAAGTAAGTCTAACTCAATTGGATGCAATAGCGTTTGGTTGTGGGCCTGGGGCATTTACCGGAGTACGCATTGCTGCAGGTGTTGCTCAAGGAATCGCATTTGCGCATGACTTGCCAGCAGTTTCGATATCGACTTTAGCCAATCTTGCATGCCAAGTAGATACTGTTAGCGATGAACTAGTTTTACCTGCGATTGATGCGCGTATGAATGAAGTTTACTGGGCAGTCTATCGAAAAAAATCTGATTTCGATGTTGAGCTTGTAGTGGAAGAAAAAGTACAAGCGCCTGAGATGATTGAGGTAAATGCGGGATCCATTGTGTCTGGACTGGGATCAGGCTGGGGAACTTATTTTGCAATATTGCAAAAAAAAACTCGTTTAGATCAAGAATGTATTAATGCTGAAGCATTACCTAGGGCTAAAGTCACCGCCTTGTTAGGTCGAAAGAAAGTAATGTCTGGAGAAATGCTTGGCGCCTCAAATATACTTCCAGTTTATTTGAGAAATAACGTCACGTATCAAAAATAATGAGTATTCCACCCTTTCATTTGGCATTTCCCGTCCAAAGTATCAAGTCAACACGAAGGTTTTATGTGGAAATTTTAGGTTGTGATGTTGGAAGAGAGGATGAGCGCTGGATTGATTTTAATTTCTTTGGTCATCAAATCACGGCCCATCTAGCAGAAGATGAGAGTAAAAATTACAATCAGGTGGACAATAGAGCAGTCCCCACAAGACATTTCGGCGCAATACTAGCTTGGGAAGACTGGCACCAACTTGTTAAGCGAGTGCGTTCATATCATATTGAATTTTATATCGAACCCTATACCCGCTTTAAGGATCAAGTTGGCGAACAAAGAACCTTTTTTATTCAAGACCCCAGCCAGAACTATTTGGAATTCAAGAGTTTTCGTGATTCTCAGTATATTTTTATATCTCACTAAATATACTATTACTTAACCAAGAAAACATTGTTTTGTAATTCTCTGCCAACTCCTGTATTGCGCCGAATTATTTTTGCTAAAGTTGTTTTCTTAATGTTCCTTATTTCTTTCTTACTCATATCGTTTTCGTACCAAAATCGATCTCCGTCACGTAAGCGTATGAATTGATCTCTAAGAATCTCATAAAATACGGGTCCGACCATGGCGCCATCAACTTTATCTTCAGCTAATCCCCCCACCCAGAGGTCGATTAAGTCTACGTTGTCGTAAGCATTGGAAAGTCTAGCTTGGATGTCAGGGTCAGAAGAAATATCTTCAAATGAAGTAGCAGCAGGTAAACCAAGTGCAATACGTGTTTGATTGTAGCTTCCAAGACCATGATCTCGCCCACGTTGAATGTTTAATGAAGCAAGATCAAAGCCTCCGCTTCCGGGCTGACCAAACAAGAAATTACGTACGTCATCAATAACGAACACATCAAGTTCTTGACACTGTTGAGAAGCTAAGCCGCGCAATATAGAGCCAATGTTATTCTTTTTGGTCAGAAGAAATGGTGCAAAGAAAGCTTCGCGTAAAGAGATTTCACTATTGTCGAAATTTTTACGTTTTTTATATATACGTAGAATTTGTGGTGATAGCAAACTATGGCCGAGTCGGTACGCCGCTGTTGAAAATTCGTTTGCAATACGTGCGTCTATATTAGGATCATAGCCTTCATATTTAGGAATTGCATTTTTGCCAAGTAGTATCGGTAAAAATTCATTGTAAGTGATGACTTGCATTTGAGCCGCTACGATTCGACGAGCTGTCTGATAAATTCTTTCGCCGCTGTAAAATGGATTCTTTTTAGCGATTATTCTTGCAAGACGGTTATGTTCTCGCACGAACAGAGTATGCATGACGGTTAAGCCTATTTGTTCATTCGCACGAGGGTCGCCTGCCAAGAAAAATTCAGCACTAGGACCGCCTGCATTAATTAAGCCATCAGTATTAAATGGTAGAAGGCGACCATCGCTAGTTTTTAGCTTTCCTGAACCATCCAATCTGCGCAAAGCTTGAGCGCGTTCATCATCCGAGCCATATACATTCGAAGCATCAATCCAACCCGTAATTTCATTTTTTTGCTGACGCGGATTACTGGAATCTGTTCCCGTATTTGTATCATATATTGAACGGTTGAATGCTAAGACGACATTGCCCATATTATTTGGGTCGAAATGTATATCACCAGCAGGAATGGAGATAGGGACTTCTTCGGCAGGGTGTACGCCCTCGGTCAAATCAATATCATGATCCAAAAATTGACCCCATTGCCATAAAAAATCACTTGCCCCTGTACTTGCGAATGATAATTCTGTCTGAGATAACGCCGCATTACTGATTGCTCTTGGGTTTGGTCGATCAGTTCCTCCCATAGCACTGATACCATCACCGTAAGTTTCATCAGCGACTCGTATCAATTGTGTATCTGTGACATTCATTTGATCATCGATAATATTGTTGAAACTACCATCAATATTCCGATAAATAATATTGTGCTGTTTATTTTTATTCTTGTTGAATTTAGGTTCGATTCTTCGCACAGGTGAAACTTCTGGGCTTTGCATAGTCTGCTCTGCCTCTTCTAATAATTCTTTAGTAGAGTGCTTATTCTTGTCGGCAAATGCAGCAGACGATAAGAGTGATACTAGTAACAATGGAAGTAGCAGTTTCATAAATATATCCCTGATCTAAAGCTTCATATCTATTGTACAAATCCTGTATTTCTAAATTATGAAGTGATTCAAAGTCTCAATTAAGAGGGCTAATTTATTTCGATTTAAATCAAAATGTTGTGATGGATTTCACATTAATTTTGGGCATAAGAGCTAATAACACAGATAGACGGAGATAAAACTCAGATGGATTCAAACACTAGACGAGTAGCCAATAACATATAGATTATTGCTAAGATCCATTTGAAAGAAGGTGTTGTAAGTAATTTATTTGGTGTGATATTTCGAAAATATCCCGCAAATAAACCAATACTTCCAAATGTTATCAGTACAATTATTGAAAATAGTACACCAAAAAAAAGCATTTCTAACTCTATTTGTTGAGAGTTAGGTGAAACAAACTGCGGCAGGAATGCGATATAGAAAAGCATAACCTTGGGATTTAATACATTCATTAGCATGCCACGCACGACTAAAGAGTGTTTAGTTAAATTTTTGCTTTTACTCGACGATGTATTCTGTTTAAAAATAATTTCATAAGCCAGATACAGTAAATAACAAGCACCTAGAACTTTGACAATGTCAAAAGCAAGCTCAGATGTTTGAAAGATGAGTGATACACCCAATACTGCAGCCAATGTGTGTATTAAGTTTCCACAAGTTAAACCAACTGCGGTAGGAACGCCTGCCCTGGGGCCATGGGTAAAGGTTTGGGTGACTAGAAAAATCATATCAGGACCAGGGGCAATTGTGAAAAGGAAAGAAGCGACTATAAAGTAAATAATATTGGTGATGTCGCCCATGTCAAAATTTTAAGGGAATAATAAATAAATTATATGTGTGAGATAGGATTATCTGAATAGATCGAAATCTTATAGGTGATAAAATCTTTATTGTTATATACATATAAAAGGTATTAATATGACTGATGACCTACTATTTGTTGCTATGGGAATCGTGCTAGTACTACTTGCTTTGGCTATAGGAGTTATTATCGTAACAGGCTAACTAGAGTAGTTATAGTTTATCTATTTTAACTCTTTGCTGTATTAATTCTCTTAGAGCTTGTTCCTGTTCGGCTAATCTTTCCTCTTCTTTATTGACGACGTCAGCAGGAGCCTTATCTTTAAAGTTAGGATTGTTGAGCTTATTGCGTGTTTTTTCGATATTTGATTCAAGCTTACTGATATCTTTATTCAGTCTGGCAAGTTCTGCTTCCTTATCGATTAAACCTGCTAGCGGGATCATGACTTTCATTTCACCAACCAGAGCTAGTGCGGCTTCGGGAGGTTCTTCATTTTTTATCACACTAATACTTTCTAGCTTAGCCAATTTCATCAGCGCAGTTCGATGGATATCTAGATACTCTAAGTCTTTGTTAGAGCATTTTTGCAAAATAATAGGCACTTCTTTTTTGGGTGCAATATCCTGTTCAGAACGAATTTTGCGAACACCTATAATAAATTCTTTTAACCAATCAATACTGCTTGCGCTTTCGACGTCGACAATGTCATTACAACTTCGAGGATAAGGCTGTAGCATGATAGAGCCATGAGCTCTATCTAATTTTGGTGCTATGGCTTGCCAGATTTCCTCGGTAATAAACGGGATGATGGGGTGTAACAGTCTTAAAAGATTTTCGAGTACTTCTAGTAAAACACGTAAGGTTTGTTGCTTTGCTGCCTCATCATTTGAGAATAATGTAGGTTTGATAAGTTCAAGGTACCAATCACAAAATTCGTTCCAGGTGAACTCATATAGTGCTTTTGCTGCGAGATCGAAACGATAGTTTTGAAAATCATGATGTACTATATCAATTAATTCTTGTTGTCTGCTTAGAATCCATCTATCTGTGACAGATAAGGTTGCAAAATTAATGGCATCTGGGATTTCTTTTTCTTCACAGTTCATTAATGCGAAACGCGAAGCGTTCCAAAGTTTATTACAAAAGTTTCGATAACCTTCAATACGGTGTAAATCGAATTTTACGTCGCGACCTGTTGAAGCAAGTGCTGCAAAAGTAAAACGCAATGCATCAGTGCCAAAAGCAGGAATTCCATCTGGGTATTGTTTACGAGTGGATGCTTCAATATTTGTGGCCATTTGTGGTTGCATTAAACCTTTAGTGCGCTTTTCAACAAGTGCTTCAAGTGTGATGCCATCAATCAAGTCTATGGGGTCTAATACATTGCCTTTAGATTTTGACATCTTCTGCCCATCAGCATCACGCACTAGCCCATGGATATAAATATCATGGAATGGAATGTCATCCATGAATTTCAATCCCATCATGATCATACGTGCGACCCAGAAAAATATGATATCGAAACCTGTAACTAAAACTGATGTGGGGTAAAACGCCTTTAATTCGGCTGTTTGCTTGGGCCAACCTAAAGTTGAGAAGGGCCATAATGCAGAAGAAAACCAAGTATCGAGCACGTCTTCATCTTGCTTTAATTTAATATCTGAAGTTAGTTGATGTTTGGTGCGCACTTCCTCTTCATTGCGGGCAACATAGATATTGCCTTGATCATCATACCATGCAGGAATGCGATGCCCCCACCAGAGCTGTCTACTGATACACCAGTCTTGTATGTTGCGCATCCATTCAAAATAAGTATTGCTCCAGCTCTCAGGAATAAAACGTATCATGCCTTTTTCAACCGCTTCTATCGCAGGTTGAGCAAGAGGTTCAATTTTTACATACCACTGATCAGTCAAATAAGGTTCGACGACTGTGCCCGAGCGATCGCCACGTGGCACCATTAATTTATGATCGACGATTTTTTCTAGTAGGTTCTGTTCTTGTAGCTTTGTAATAATCTTCTTGCGTGCATCGTAACGGTCTAAGTTTTGAAATTCACTAGGGGCATTTTCATTTAACTTAGCATCGTCCGTTAATATATTTATCATAGGTAAATCATGTCGTTTACCCATTTCATAGTCATTAAAATCGTGTGCAGGCGTAATCTTGACACAGCCAGAGCCAAATTCAGGGTCGACATAGTCATCTGCAATTATAGGTATTTCACGGTTACATAATGGCAACTTTATAAATTTTCCAACCAGGTGCTTATAACGCTCATCTTCTGGGTGAACTGCAACCGCGGTATCACCTAGCATAGTTTCGGGGCGTGTAGTTGCTACCTCTAATTGCCCACTACCATCTGCAAGAGGGTAGCGCATATGCCAAAGGTGGCCATTTTCTTCTTTGGCGATAACTTCGAGATCGGACACTGCGGTGTGTAAAACAGGGTCCCAATTGACTAAACGTTTACCGCGATAAATTAAGTCTTCCTCATATAAGCGAACAAAGACCTCGCGCACAGCTTCTGATAAACCTTCGTCCATAGTGAAACGTTCACGCGACCAGTCAACTGAAGATCCTAAGCGTTCGAGCTGTTGTGAAATCGAGTTGCCGGATTCCGATTTCCATTCCCATACTTTATCAAGAAATTTCTCACGCCCAAGATCTACACGTGAAGTACCGGCGGCATTAAGTTGACGTTCAACCACCATTTGAGTCGCGATTCCCGCATGGTCAGTGCCTGGTTGCCATAGCGTATCGTCACCACACATTCGGTGATAACGAGATAAACTATCCATTACGGTGTTATTAAAAGCATGACCCATGTGCAAGGTACCCGTCACATTCGGTGGCGGAATCATGATGCAATATTTTTGAGTACTTTCTTTGCCAGGTTGGAAATATCCTTTTGATTTCCATTCCTGATACCAGTGCTTTTCAATGTCGTGTGGTTGGTAGACTTTTTCCACAGTGAGGCATTCTTCCTTGTTTTATTTTTTCTTGTAAGAGTATTTTATAGTTTAAGCGCAATATGTGCTAGATGAGATTAAACCAATTTTTTAGCGATTAAGTATAAGATAGGTTATATATAGTCACTAACTTTTATGCTTTTTGTATGACGACTTGATAATGGTAAGTATGGGGTAAGCCGATAGACTTTTCGGCAATCATGAGTTGTTGTTGCTCAAGAGTCTTTGCTTGAAGTAGTCGATCGATATCATTTAGGGGGTGATTAGGGAAATACATTTGCGTGATTAATTCTTTATAACCTTGTTTAAATATTTTGAAGTGTATATGAGGCGGTCGTGTCCAATTATGGCTTGCAGGATAGGCGCCAGGGTAAACAGTTTTGAATTTAAACTCTCCGCGTTTACCGCTAGACACGATGGCCCAACCCTGGAAATTACTATCAACTGGTGCAGGGTTTGAATCAAAAGAGTGAGCATATTTGCCTGCTGCATTGGCTTGCCATATATCAACCATCGCTTCCTCAACAGGCTCTCCATTTGCATTCAACACACAGCCTATGACAGTGATATGTTGTCCTGATGCAGTTTTATTAGTATCGCCAATTCTTGTGAGGTCAAAGTCTTTATCTTTCTGACCGGCGAGAGGGTAGAAGGGACCTTTGACCTCGGCAGGTGTGGGATGATAGCTGCGATTTGCAGAGGCATCTGTAAATCCTAAACCTGCAATAACGCCTGCTTTTAAAAAATGACGACGATTCATTATCTGAAATATTTGGTGAGCATTTATGAACTAGTTAGACCTGATGGTGTGTTGGTGCTTCACCATGATCTTTATAGAATCTAAATCTTTCGCGCGCGGTTTGTTTCATGGCGTCATTATTGGCGACGACTTCGACAATTCGTTTGTAGAGTTGGAAATTGTCAGGAACGTTGGGGCATAGATTAACAAGTACCTCACGAGTTTCATTTGGAGTTTCATGATTAAGTGTGACAGCGCAGAGCTCATTTGCTTCACAGGCACTTTGGTGAGGTATAAAACTGCGATCACGAAAAGTCCAAAGCAAATCATCCATTTGCTTTGTCATAGATTCGTCAGGTGTTTGAATGTGGATATGTAAACCCATAGTATAAGCTTTTTCTATAAGACGACATGCATAACGCAGCCACGCGTTATGCGCGTTGTCTTCTACTACATAAAAATCTACTTGGGGCACTAGTCTTTAGCGCGTTGCATCAAGTATTCCGTCAGCATGGGGACAGGTCGTCCAGTAGCCCCTTTGTTTTTTCCGCCCATGTTCCAAGCCACGCCGGCAATATCTAAATGAGCCCAATTATATTCCTTGGTGAAGCGTGCAAGAAAACATGCTGCAGTGATCGTACCTGCCCAACGGCCTCCAATATTCGCTATATCTGCAAAGTTGCTATCAATTAGCGGTTGATATTCATCCCAAATAGGGAGACGCCAGGTGCGATCTCCAGTGGTCTGACCTGCGCTGATTAAATCTTCACTCAGTTCATCGGAATTACTCATTAAACCACTACATTCAAGACCTAATGCGACAAGGCAAGCGCCTGTTAATGTCGCCATATCAATGACGACATCAGGATCAAAGCGACCTGCATAGGTGAGTGCATCACATAATACTAAACGTCCTTCAGCATCTGTATTTAGAATCTCAATTGTTTGTCCTGACATTGAAGTCACAACATCACCCGGTTTAGTCGCTTTTCCACCTGGCATATTTTCTGCACTAGCAACAATACCGACAACATTTAGAGGTAACTCCATTTCATTAATCGCCTGCATAGTGCCAAGAACTGTTGCAGCGCCGCACATATCGAATTTCATTTCATCCATAGCAGCTCCTGGCTTCAATGAGATGCCACCTGTATCAAAAGTGATACCTTTGCCAACAAGTACAATGGGTTTTTCAGATTTAGCAGCACCCTTGTAGTTCAGGATGATCATTTTGGCGGGTTGTGCGCTGCCAGCGGATACTGATAACAAGGCACCCATCCCTAGTTTTTTCATTTCGGCTTCATCAAGTACTTGTAGTGATAATTTATTTTGTCCTCGATTTATTTCATGAGCACATTTAGCCAGATAAGTAGGTGTGCAAATATTGCCTGGGAGATTGCCGAGTTCTTTCGTGGCCATCATTCCGCTAGCGATGGCTTTACCTTGTATGATGTTTTTTTTGATTATCGTTAATTGATTTGCGTCGCTAGCTAAAAATTTAATTCGCTTAAGTTTTGAGGCAGATTTCTTTTTCGATAAAGTCTCATCATATTGATAAAATACATCTTCGCTAATAATGATATGTAAGCGTGTTAGTGTTTCCATATCACTGTCTTTAATAGCAAGAGAATTTAATGTACTAATGGCATCATTTGCGCTTAAACCTTTTAAGCTAGTCGCGCAAGCGCGGATTATTTTCTTGTAATTCTGAATATTTAAGTCGCTTGGTTTTCCGCAACCAATCAAAAGTATGCGCTTATGGGTTGCAGTTTTGGGCGTATGAAGTAAAAGGGATTGGCCAGTGTTGCCGGAAATATCTCCACTTTTTACGGCGGCTGAAATAATACCGCGATATTTTTTGTCTAATTGCTGAGCCTCGTCACTTAAACGCTTATTTGCAAACACGGCGACCACTGCGCAAGCCGTTTTTTCGCTAGTAATTGAGGTGCGTTTTACGAGATACTCCATTTTATTCTCCTGATAGGGTTTTGTATCAATGAATTCTACATGGTTCAAAAATTTGGATTCAACTTTTTAATTTCTCTTATCTTCAGCAAAAATACATGACAATTCTCTCCAAGTATATCGCGCGTGATGTCGTGGCAGCTATTGCGTCCGTTGCGATCATCTTGTTGCTTATTATTCTTGGCAAGTTGTTTATTCAGTTGCTCGATAAAGTGTTGGATGGTTCGATTAGTGCCGACATGCTGGGTACGGTCTTATTGCTTGGCTTGATTCGATATTTAGTCATTTTGCTGCCTTTTTCATTTTTTATGGCCATTATTATGGTGATAAGTCGTATGTATAAGGATAGCGAAGTAAACGCGGCCAAAGCAGGTGGCGCAAGTAGCCAAGTGTTTGTACAGGGCGTTATGATGATTGGAATACCCATCATAATTGTCTTATATCTTTTAGTTTCCTATGTGTCGCCTTGGGCAAGTCGATTATCGGCTACGATTGAGAGTGTCACAGAACAAAGTATGGTGCTTGGACAGTTATCTCCAGGAAAGTTTTTTGAATTGGAAAGCTCGGGTTGGGTGATTTATGTTGAATCACAAGATCCCGATACTAATGAATTGCATGATGTCTTTATGCAGCGCGAACAAGATGGCAAATTGATTGTTGAAACTTCAAGGGTTGCAAGTATCAAGCGCGATAAGGATAGGGCCCAAATATTTGTGCTTGAAGATGGTCGTGTCTTAGAGGGTATTCCAGGGGAAGCAAATTATTCAAATTCGACTTATCGTGAACACCGTTTATATCCACCACAAACCGATTTCTCACGCAAAATTAATCGCGAAGAGTATCAGGATATTCATGTATTATTGGATTCTGATGATCCAAGATACAGCGCGGAATTGTGGCAGCGTTATTCGATTATAATATCAACTATTTTATTGATGTTGTTAGCTATCCCATTAAGTAAAGTGCAGCCAAATACGAGTCGTTTTGCACGCATGGGCTTAGCAGCATTAATCTATGTATTGTATTTGAATTTAGTGGTATTGAGTTGTAGCTGGATTAAGCGTGAGGAAACTATTGGTTATGTTTCATTGTTTTTGGTACATGCTCTAGTCTTGTTTGTTACGTATCTCATGTATGACGATCGTTTGATACGAGGAATTAAACGTAAATGGGCTCCTCAATGATGAAGGTGCTCGATCTTTATTTGGCGCGCTCTGTATTTTTTGGTGTTTTGATAGCGATAACTGTCATCGTGGCAATCGATTGGTTGGGTGATCTTTTTTATCAAGTTGGTCGCTTAAAAGACGATGGTCAGTTTAGTGATGTTTTTGCCCTTACTTTGTTAGATATCCCGTTCAAATTATTTGAATTTCTACCGAGCGGACTATTGATCGGCACATTGCTAAGTTTGGGACAGTTTGCAGCTAATTCTGAGCTCACAGCTATTGGTGCTGGAGGTTATAGCCGATTACGCGTCGGAATAACATCTTGTCTAGTGGGACTTGTGGTGATTATCACATTGAGCGTCTTAGTTGAAATATATGCACCGCTTGGAGATAGATATTTATTAAAACTTGAACAACAAACTACTGATAGCTCGGTACTCATGGCGTCAGATGAAAGTTACTGGGTAAGAGATAATGAGCGATTTGTTCATGTAGGAAGTGCAATCTCTAAAGATCTATTAAATCAAGTATCAATTTATAGCTTTGACGAGCAGGGAAAAATAAGTTGGATTGCACAAGCTGATACCGCTATACGTAAAGATCAGCACTGGTTGTTAGAAAATTTTCGTCGCTCTACGTTTGCTGAGGACCAAGTAATTGCTGAGCAGGAACAGACGCTTGAGTGGCAACAAGGATTTTTAACTAACTTTTTGCAGTCGATTAATACGGATCCTTTTAAACTCTCAATAAACCGTCTGACCTCATATATTGACTCTCTTGAGGAAAATCACCTGGATGCATCCGTTTATTATGTCGCATTATTTAAGAAATTAGCAGTGCCTCTTACGGGCTTGGCAATGATGATGTTAGCGTTACCATTAGTTTTTCGTCCACGTCAGTTGGGGGGTGTAGGTCAAAGGTTATTTATGGGAGTTGTCATTGCTTTGATTGCATATGTCGTTATTGAAGCTTTTAATAATGCAATCGTGGTCTATCAGATTCCACCATTAATTGGTACATTTTTGCCTGCTCTGATAATTTTTGGATTATCTATATTCGCTTTTAAGTTTACACGTTAGTGTTTGGTATTTTCTGTAAACGAGTTTTAGAGAGCATATCATTCCAAGCCAATCTTTCTTTGTTGGTATAGCACCATAAAAATCCAATTCCCAGACTTGCCCAACATAGTAGCGATGCGAGATAACGAATTAATGCTTCTTTCCAACTGACTTCGTTGCCGGACGTCGATACAAGCTTTATTCTCCATGTTTTTAGCCCCAAAGTTTGTCCACCATGAGTCCAACACCAACCAAGAAATAAAAAGCCTATGCAATAAATATAAATTATGAACAGTGGATATAGTGGATCACCAAAAGTAATATTTAACGGCACCGAGATAATAATAGCTGCAAAAAATAGAACAGCAATAAGTAAGATTGCATCATAGATCATAATAATGAAACGTTTTATTAGTCCAACTGGATTGTTAATGGTGTTCATTATTTGAATGGTGCTATTGTTTAAATAGATGAGTGGTATAAATTTTTGACAAAAAGGTGATTATTGTTTAAAAAACATTTACACTAATGTTAAGTTATTAAAATATATGTCTATGCTTGATTGTAACAGTTTAAATACTTCGCAAATAGTTTCGAACTCACTCTGTAAAGCGCAACACACTTCGCTTCATATTATCTTTGCCTCTACTCACTGAATTATGGTTGCTAATGCCGCTACAATCCATTTTGATCAAGACAATACAATTGTAGAATCTTTCTTAGACAACATCTGGATGGAATATGGTTTAAGCGAAAATACTTTAAGCGCGTATCGTAATGACTTGTTAAATTTAGTTAAGTGGCTTGGGAAATCTAAGACGAGTATAGCTGATGCTAAACATGAGGACTTATTAGAGTATTTTGCATTTCGAGTATCAAAAGGGATGCAGCCAAGGTCAGGCGCAAGATTATTATCAAGTATTCGACGTTTTTATAAATATCAAATACGTCAGGGCTTACTCGAAGTTGATCCGGCTGAGAAGATAGAATTTCCAAAATTAGGTCGTCAATTACCCGAGGTGCTGACTGAAGATGATGTTGAAAAGCTTTTAGGTGCACCAAATATTCATAAGGCTCAAGGAATTCGTGATCGAACTATGCTAGAAGTCTTGTATGCTTGTGGTTTGAGAGTTTCAGAATTAATAAATCTTCAGTTACACCAAATCAATATTCGTGCGGGTGTCATTAGAATTATAGGAAAAGGGAATAAAGAGCGTTTAGTTCCCTTTGGAGAGCAAGCCGGCGAGTGGTTAGAGCGGTATTTGGATCAAGCTCGTCCAGCATTGCTAAAGGAAGGGCATGATTGCAGTGTACTATTTATTTCTAATCGTGGATTGGGGATGACTAGACAAGCTTTTTGGCATGTTATTAAGCGCCATGCAAAAGCTGTGGGTATTGATAAGCATTTGAGCCCGCATACATTAAGGCATGCTTTTGCGACCCATTTGTTAAATCATGGTGCAGATTTGAGGGTTGTTCAAATGTTGCTTGGACATAGTGATTTGTCTACAACTCAAGTGTACACACATATTGCTCAAGCCCGGCTACAGGAGCTTCATCGCGAACACCATCCAAGAGGATGAAAGTAATTTTAAATTTGGGATAGAATTAACTTTTTTCCGGTCTACTTTTTACTTTTCTAAAATTTAAGGAATCAGCATGTTTAAAAGGACATTGATTTTTTGCGTACTATTAATATTACCTTTGCTTGTGCAGGCAGACGAGTCAGAAGCACTAAAGAAGAAGTTAGTTGATACATTTCCCACGCATACACCTGATTCAGTATCTAAGTCACCTGTTGATGGATGGTATGAGGTCATGTATGGCACGCAGGCGATTTATATCTCAGAGGATGGGAGATATTTATTCCAAGGTGTATTAATGGATCTTGATGATGGTAGGCGAAACCTGACAGAAGTATCAGCAGGTCGTGCACGTCAAGCACTAATGTCTGATGTTTTTGATCAAGAGCCCATTTCTTTTGGCGCAAAACAACCCAAATATACTGTGACCGTGTTTACAGATATCGATTGTGGCTACTGCAGAAAATTACATGCTGAGATGGATCAATATGCGAGTTATGGAATTAAAGTGAATTACTTATTGTTTCCGCGTAATGGACTCAATAGTCCTAGTTATGTAAAGTCAGTCAATGTTTGGTGTAGTGACGACAAAGAAGAGGCGCTGACTAAAGCGAAAAATGGTCAGCCAATCGATGAGAAAACTTGTCAAAACCCCGTGGCTGAGCAGTTTGAGATTGGGAATAAAATCGGCGTAACTGGTACGCCTGCTATTCTTACCCAAAGTGGTGAATTAATGCCAGGTTACTTGCCAGCTAAAGAACTAGCACAACGCTTAGACCACATGAATCAAGCAAAAGCTGATCAAGGTAGCTAATTAAAATTTGCTGATTAATTTTATTAAGGGCCGCTTGTTGAATGCAAGCGGCCTTTTTTATATTTGGATATCAACTAGTTTGGGTATTTTGGTAAATACTATAGAACATCGAATAGATAAATTAGGATAGAGTGAGCTTATCGCTGTCTTATATCGGCTAAGTTGTTGCTGATGAGTTGTAGCTACTTCCATCACATTATTTTCATCTACATCATGTTGAGTTTTGAAATCGATAATCCAAGCAGTTTCAGTGCTGAGAATTAATCGATCGATGATATTAATATTCTGATGCTTGCTAGTAGTAGCAATTGCAAATTCATTATAAGCCTGATGATTTGGTTCTAACTCAAATATTGATTTAATAGTTTCGTCGTTTAGGCAATTAAACACTTCAGTTTTATATATTTTTAACTCGTCAAAATCGCATTCTAAGTTTGTGTCTAGAGAAATCCGGTTAAGTAGTCCTTGGTCATTTAAGTCATGAGTAGTCGAAAGTATCTCAAGTAATTTATGAATAATGATGCCTTCACGTGTAGATGTATTTGTATTCAAAATAGCAGATTTGTTTTTTAAAGGCTCAGAAATAGGCTGGAGTAATCTATTTGAAATTTCTATAGTTTTACTCTCAGTGATTGTTGGTGTTGTTTGAGTGAGCGGCGGTTTTGATAGATGTTCTTTTTGGTAAATTTCATCATCGGCTAGATTTAATGCCTGGCTTAGTTGATCATACCAACAAGGAGTTGCTCTTTTCGATTGTGATCCGGTCATAATCATGATTTGTTTAGCGCGTGTCAGTGCAACATACAACAAGTTTAGATCCTCATCATTTTGTTCAATAGCATTTTTAAATGATAAAGCTGCTTCACTCATATTATTTTTGCTGGTGGTTAACATGATAGAGAGTGGTGCATTTGATTCTGCAGGCCAGTTGGATAAGGCTCTGAATTGCTCGGGTCGTTCGTGATTAGGGCCAATATCCGCAATAAAAACAATCGGTGCTTCCAGACCCTTAGCGCCATGTACCGTCATTATTTCAACTCTATTGATAGAATCTTCACCTGAATCCAGTATCACTTCAGGGTTGATCATTTTTATTTTATGTAGAAATCGTGAAACACTTGAATATCTTCCACTGTCTAGCTCCAGACACTGATGTAACAATTGATTCAGTCGACTACTTACGTGTTCAGCTTCAAATTGATCAACACTATCTCGATAGCGACTTATGATGTCTCTGGATTTAAATATATGACTCATTAAATCATGCACAGGAATGTGGTCGACTAAATTTTGCCAGTCTTTAATTTTAGAGATAGCTGTGTGGAGAGGATGATTTGATTCTTTCGTTTCAGCAATTTGTACAAGCTTATCCATCCAGATTTCGGCTTCGGCTGTTCTAAGCGCAATTAAATCTTCATCAGATATGCTAAAAATAGGGGATCGCAATACTTGCGCAAGCTTTAAATCATTATAAGGATCTATCAATACTTGCAGCAATGACAAGATGTCTTTGACTTCCAGATATTCGAGTAGATAATTGCCATCTCGACTATTAAATGGAATATGTGCCTGGAGCAATCCTGCTTTAATATCTTTTAGATGTGAGCGATTGCGTGTGAGAATGAGTATATCGCTATAGCTTGCTGAGTAAATTGAATTTTCGTCATATATTGGTGTTTTGTCGGCAATTAATTTCTGAATTTCTTCAGCAATCAGGCAACCTTCATGGAAATGTACGGTCTCTTCGTTGTCTTTAAAAGGCGTCGTTAAAGGATTGCGAAATTTTTCTTGAGTTTGTTGCTGTTCAATTGGAATTAACGGGAAGATTTTTATCATTCCCCAACGATTCTCATGCTCACAGCTATGAGGTTGGAAAGATGGAAAAGATTTTTTCATTAACTCAGAAGAGAATATCTCGTTAACAAGATTTATTATCGCAGGAGAGGATCGCCAGGAATGATTGTTGTTAAGCTCGTTGCTGTTCAGCGCGGATTGTGACCACTGCGATGCAAGACTTTGGATTTCAGGGTTAGCGCCTCGAAAGCGATAGATGGATTGTTTAATATCACCTACTAAAAATAGACTATTAGAGTCACCTTCGTATTGCTCCTGTGAGGCTTCAATTAAAGGCTTTAGTAAATGCCATTGAATCGGATTGGTGTCTTGAAATTCATCGACTAAGAAATGCCGAATTCTTTGACCTAATTTATAGTGTATCCATTCTACATTATGCTCGAATTGCAATAAGCGGAAGGTTTCCCATTCAAGATCGCTAAAGTCAATTACTCCTTGCGAGAACTTGACGTGTTGATAATGCTTGAGTAGTTGCTCGCCGGCGTAAAACCATGCTTTATTAGCATGAAGTAATTCATTATGTTTTTGAGTTTCTATAGCATTTAGTAGAATTGCGCCTATATGGCTATGCGTATCTGTTAGATGTAAGTAATCATCCTCACTCAACAATGATTGCCATTTCTTGCTAATAGTGAGTTTGCGTAATTCATTTTTGGCTGTTAGAAGTATTTCTGTAAGTTTCTTCAAGCATACTGACTGATCAGTGAGCTTAAGATCGAAATATTGTTCCAGTTTATCAGCCCAAGATAAATATGTTTTTGTCGGGCTGGTACGTAAAATCTGTTGATAACGCTGTAAATCAGTTTTGCACTTGTTGCTGATGAAGAGGTTACCCTCATTTTCTTTTTCGTTCCCAATCACGCTTAACAATGTCTGGTAAGCGAAGTTTGCAGGGTCTTCATGTCTTTGTGTGTACGCGTGCCATTCGCTGCGAGTATCCAAGAAACACATTAATGCTCTTTGAGCACCTTTTAAGCCAAAACAATATTTATATAAAGTTTGTAAGGCATCTTTCAGCTTTTCATTCTTTTCACTTGCTTTTAAAAGTTGTTGCCATGCCTGATTAGCATAGAGCTGATAATGTTCTGTTAACTCGAATGAATTGGGCAATTCGCTCTCTAGTGGAAATGCTCGTATGACTTCTTCACAAAATGAATGAAATGTGCTGATACGAATCGATTGATCGTAGAATAAGCACTTCTCATATAAAGACCTTGCGGTCATGATATTTTGCGTGCGGGACTGCTCGCCAATATTTTTCAGATCTTCTAGTAATTCATGCTCATTGCACGTAGCCCAAAAGGCTAATTTTTCGAAGAGCCTTGCGCGCATTTCCGCCGCACTTTTTCGTGTGAAGGTAATGGCTAAAATATGCTGTGGTTCGACACCGTCAAGCAATAGACGACAAATACGTGTAATTAGTAACCATGTCTTACCTGATCCTGCCGATGCAAATATGTTTGCATTTTGTTTTGGGTGAGTTGACGCGTCTAAAATTGACATAGTTAGATAGATATTTCGTTATCGGATAGAATGAGGCGCTTCATATTATAATTCATTTAGGCACCGACTCATTCATGTCCAAACAGTACGACGCGGCGGCAATTGAAGTTTTAAGTGGATTGGATCCAGTACGCAAGCGCCCCGGCATGTATACCGATACGGCTCGCCCCAATCATCTTGCACAAGAAGTCATCGATAATAGTGTCGATGAAGCCATTGCAGGTCATGCCAAGGCTATCGATGTAAAACTCTATAAAGATGGCTCAATAGAAGTTTCGGATGATGGTCGTGGAATGCCAGTCGATTTGCATCCTGAACAAAAGAAACCGGGTGTCGAAGTTATCTTAAGCACTTTGCATGCGGGTGGTAAATTTTCCGGTAAAAATTATCAATTTTCTGGCGGTTTGCATGGGGTAGGTGTGTCAGTTGTTAATGCTTTATCAAAACGGCTCGAAGTGTGGGTACGTCGCGATGGTAAAGAATACAATATGTCATTTGCTAACGGGGACAAGGCGTCGAATTTAGAGCAGGTAGGAACCGTAGGCAAGCGCAACACAGGAACGACTATTCGTTTTTGGCCAGACAAAAAGTATTTTGACAGTATCAATTATTCATCTTCTAAGCTCACACATTTATTGCGGGCAAAAGCAGTGTTATGTCCGGGCTTGCGTATTCGTTTTAAAGATGAAGCTAAAAAAGAAACACAAGAATGGTTTTATGAAGATGGTATTAGTGATTACTTAATACAAAGTTTAGAAGGAATGCCTCTTATCCCTGCTAAACCTATTATTGGTAATTTTGCTGCTGAGAATGAAGCAGCCGAATGGGCGTTAACCTGGGTTGAAGAAGGAAGTGAGTGGACCGCCGAAAGTTACGTTAATTTAATTCCAACCTCGCAAGGTGGGACGCATGTCAATGGTTTGCGTACTGGTTTAACAGATTCTATTCGTGAGTTTTGTGAAACCCGTAAACTCACCCCTAGGGGTGTCAAAATAGCGCCGGATGATGTCTGGCAGCAGCTAGCTTATGTGCTCTCGGTTAAAATGCTAGATCCACAATTTGCTGGGCAAACTAAAGAACGATTAGGTTCGCGTGAAAGTGCGGCGTTTGTTTCAGGTGTTGTGAAAGACTCAGTTGGCATCTGGTTACATCAGAATGTTGAATCAGGAGAAGCGCTGGCACAGATTGTGATACGTAATGCTGAAAAGCGCTTACGCTCAATCAAAAAAGTAGTGCGTAAACGTGTGACCGCGGGGCCAGCATTGCCAGGAAAATTAGCAGATTGCACATCACAAGATGTGACACGAACAGAATTATTCTTGGTCGAAGGGGACTCTGCCGGGGGTTCGGCTAAACAAGCGCGTGATCGTGAGATTCAAGCCGTGATGCCATTACGTGGAAAAATTCTTAACAGTTGGGAAGTGGCCTCTGATCAAGTATTAGCATCACAAGAAGTACATGATATTTCGATAGCAATTGGTGTTGACCCTGGGCAAACAGATTTATCTAAACTGCGTTATGGAAAGATTTGTATACTTGCCGATGCTGATTCAGATGGGTTACATATATCAACCTTACTATGCGCATTATTTTTGCGACATTTCCCAGCATTAATTGAAGCGGGTCATGTTTATATTGCGATGCCTCCACTTTTTCGAATTGATGTAGGCAAAGAAGTCTTTTATGCATTGGATGATGCCGAACGTCAAGGCTTGCTTGATCGTATTTCAGCTGAGAAAAAGAAAGGAAAAATTAATATCACACGTTTTAAAGGTTTAGGTGAGATGAATCCTATCCAATTGCGTGAGTCTACGATGTCGCAAGATAGTCGACGCTTAGTTCAACTCACGGTGGAAGCTGGTGATGATACTTATAAAGTAATGGACATGTTATTAGGTAAGAAAAGTATTCAACAACGCAAGGCGTGGTTAGAGAAAAAAGGCGATTTAGCTGATGCTTAAAACTAAAGAGCAATTATTATGAGTGAAAATCTAGAATTCGATTATGGTGACATAGAGCGACTTCCATTACGTGATTTCTCTGAGAAAGCTTACCTCGATTATTCGATGTATGTGATATTGGATCGCGCGTTACCGCAAATAGGAGATGGATTAAAACCGGTACAAAGAAGAATTGTGTATGCAATGTCTGAGCTTGGTTTGTCTGCCACATCAAAGCCAAAAAAATCAGCACGCACAGTCGGCGATGTCATTGGTAAGTTTCATCCGCATGGTGATTCTGCATGCTATGAAGCGATGGTGTTAATGGCGCAACCTTTTTCTTATCGTTATCCCTTAGTTGATGGTCAGGGTAATTGGGGTTCAACGGATGATCCTAAATCTTTTGCCGCCATGCGTTATACAGAATCAAAGCTAACGCCTTATGCAAAATCATTGTTACAAGAACTAGGTCAAGGCACAGTTGATTGGGTACCAAACTTTGACGGGACTCTAGAAGAACCCGTTGTGTTGCCTGCACGCTTGCCTAATATTTTATTAAATGGAGGAATGGGTATTGCAGTTGGTATGTCGACCGACATTCCTCCGCATAATATTCGCGAAGTTGTGTCGGCTTGCGTGCGTTTATTAGATGCACCTAAATCCACGATTGCAGAGTTGTGTGAGCATATCCAGGCGCCTGATTACCCGACGCAAGCAGAAATCATTTCGAGCCCTGAAGAAATTCGTGCTATATATGAGACAGGCACAGGGCAAGTGCGAGCACGTGCAATTTACGAAAAAGAAACTGATGGAATAGTCATTACTGCGCTGCCATATCAAGTATCAGGTGCGCGTGTACAAGAGCAAATTGCTCAGCAGATGAATTCTAAGAAGCTGCCTATGGTGGATGACTTGCGTGATGAGTCTGATCATGAAAATCCTGTTCGCCTAGTCATTGTACCTCGTAGCAATCGTGTTGATGTGGAAGCTTTAATGCTGCACTTGTTTGCGACTACTGATCTGGAAAAAACTTATCGCGTTAATCTTAATGTCATTGGTATTAATGGTCGGCCACAAGTAAAAGATCTGCGCAGTTTATTAAAAGAATGGTTGGAGTTTCGTACCGCCACGGTGACGCGTCGATTGCAATGGCGCTTGGATCGTGTCAATGAGCGTTTGCATATTCTGGAGGGCTTATTGATCGCTTATCTCAATATAGATGAGATCATTGCTATCATACGATCTGAAGATGAGCCAAAGCCTGTCTTGATGAAGCGGTTTAAATTAAGTGATATCCAGACTGAAGCAATCTTAGAAATAAAGTTACGTCGTCTAGCTAAACTCGAAGAAATCAAAATTAAATCAGAAGCTAAGGAGCTCGCTGAGGAACGAGACACTCTAGAGAAAACATTAAACTCTAAAATAAGGCTTAAAAAATTAGTTCGAACAGAGTTGTTAGAAGATGCTGAGACTTATGGTGATGATAGGCGTTCTGGGTTAGCTCAAAGGCCTGTCGCGCAACAATTAGACGAAACTCAGTTAATGCCAGCGGAGCTAAGTACTGTTATTTTATCCCAACGTGGTTGGGTGAGAGCTGCAAAAGGCCATGATGTTGACCCTCTTGCAATGAATTATAAATCAGGTGATGAATACCAGGCTCATGCATTAGGCAAGAGTAATCAGCAAGCCGTATTTTTAGATTCACAAGGTAAAGCTTATACGCTAGCAACACATAGCTTGCCTTCTGCGCGGGGGCAAGGAGAAGCTTTAACAGCTCGTTTTAATCCAGCCGATGGAGCGTCTTTTGTCGGAGCCATGCTAGGCGCACCGGACAGTCTATATTTCTTAGCGACTAACTTTGGCTATGGATTCATCTGCAAATTAGAGGATTTATATTCACGCAATAAAGCAGGTAAGCGTGTGCTGAATGTACCAGCTGGCGCAACAGTACTTCCTCCTGTGAGAGTTCGTTCTCATGAAGATGATTGGATTGTGGCAATTGCTTCTGAGGGTTATATGTTAGTGACAGAACTTGCTGAGTTCCCATTGATGTCTAAAGGTAAAGGCATTAAATTCATCAACATACCCGCTGCAAAATTAAAAGCGGGTGAGGAAACCGTAACTCATGTTGTGCTTGTACAGGATGATGAGCCGATTACTTTATACTGCGGTAAGAAGTATAAAGTGATGAAAGGTGAAGAAGTTGATGAGTATGCAGGTGAGCGGGGACGTCGTGGTTTGAAGTTGCCACGTGGTTATCGTGCAGTGGACCGCATTATTGTCGATATGCATGAAGAATAAACCATGCTACCTGTGTTATTGAATTGTAAAATTTAGTCATTATCTTATAGTGCTATGGATCTGTTACAGGGGCAATCATGTTTTCAAGAATAGGCTTATTTTTATTAGCAAACTTTAGTGTGCTTGCGGTGCTTAGCGTTTCCGCGCGCGTACTAGGTTTGGATCAATGGCTTGCTGAACAAGGCATGATGGGGCAAATGAACGGTCTCTTAATTATGGCTTTGATCTTCGGATTTGGTGGGTCCTTTATTTCTTTAGCAGCATCTAAATGGATGGCTAAGAAAAGCATGGGTGTTCAAATAATTGAAACGCCGAAAAATAATACTGAACGTTGGTTATTAGATACGGTTAAAACCCAAGCAGAACAGGCAGGTATCGGTATGCCAGAAGTTGGAGTGTTTGATTCACCGCAACCTAATGCATTTGCTACTGGGATGAAAAAGAATGATGCACTCGTTGCAGTCAGTACGGGACTCATGCAATCCATGAATCAAGATGAAGTTGAGGCAGTACTTGGTCACGAAGTTAGCCATGTAGCGAACGGAGATATGGTAACGATGGGGTTACTACAAGGTGTGCTAAATACATTCGTCATTTTCTTCTCACGCATTATTGGCATGTTGGTTGATCGCGTCGTATTTAAGGTTGAGAGAGGGATTGGGCCTGGTTATTTCATTGGTAGTATTGTTGCAGAGTTAATTTTGGGAATTGTTGCCGCGATCATTGCGAGCTGGTTCTCTCGTAAACGTGAGTTTCGTGCGGATGCTGGAGGTGCTAGTTTGGCAGGTAAGCAGAAGATGATCAGTGCGTTGCGACGTTTACAGTCTGTGCACGAGCCTCAAGATTTGCCAGGAGAGATGGCAGCATTTGGAATTTCAGGTGGAATCGCAAGTGGCTTAAAAAGCTTATTGATGTCGCATCCACCACTGGAGCAAAGAATTGCCGCTCTTGAAAAAAACTAGGCAGCGCTTGAAAAGTCGTACTCTAAGCTTGCACCCACTTTGCAGAAAAAATCACCGCTTATATAGTCAATATTCATTGTCCATAATTGTGATAAGACTTCTGCGTTTTCTACAAACTGCGCTACTATCTTGGTACCGGAATTACTCGCGGCCTCGCAGATATTTCTGATGGCTTGAATTTTTTCCTCATCATTGTCTTTAATCCCAGAGACTAACTGAAAGCTTAGTTTTAAATAAGCCGCAGGAACCATGGTCAGTATTTTGCTGGGGTCTTGCCCAATGCCGAATGAATCAATTGCAATTTGGAAACCAAGTTTCTTGAGTTCTGTAGAGAATGATCTCGTTTCTTTTAAATTATTGATAGCCACATCTTCACGCAAATCAAATATCACTCTCTCAGGATCAACGCCTCGACTAGTACACTTTTTGCTAAGCCATGGAATAAATGAAGCATCAGATACCGCACCTGCGGTTAACTTAACAAAGAACTGTGAATTCGGATTATGTTGCGTATGCTCGGCAAGTTTGATCAATGATAAATCAACGACCCATCGATCAAACATGGAAGAGACACCAGAGCGTTCAATACTGGGCAAAATCCCAGCAACTGAAATTTTGGTGCCTTCTCTACTAATTAGTTGAGTATAAACTTGATAGCGATCAATATTATCGTTATTGGTACTAATAATCGGTTGGAATTGAAGTTTAAGTCGATTCTCATCAATAGCTTCTTGTAATTCATTTGCCCATTTTTGATCAAGCATTGTTCCTGTGAGTGTTGCAGGGTCTCTTTGATATAAATAGAGTTCATTAAGGTCATGCTCGCTAGCGTGGTCACAAGCCTGCTTAGAGGCAGCAAGCGCATCTGAGGCTTGTTCGATCATTTCATCTAAATGAACAGCACCAATATAAAATTTAGGCTCGATGGTGATGCCATTAACTTTTAAAGGATTATCATCAAATCTCTCACGTAATTTCTCTCCAAATAAAATTAACTGCTCACTGTCAGTAATATCCGTGAGGATGCCATAAGACTTGTCCGTGATTTTTGCTAGCAGATCTTCACCATCACAAGATGACTGAAGTGTATCCGCAATATGTGTGCTAAGCTGGTCCAATGCAATAACGCCTTGTTGGTCTTGAATGTAATCAAGGTTTGCTATATCGATTTGTACAAATGTGTGTGTGACTAATTCACTGCGGTCTGGTTTTAAAACTTCTTGTAATTTATCGATGATAGACTTTCTATGAAAGAAGCCAGTCTCAAGATCTCTTTCAGAGATATAACTAATCTGTTCCTGCAACTCTTCAGAGCTTTCTATTTCCCAATGAATAACAAATTGTGCACAAATTTCTCCTTCAACAAGTACTGGGTCATAAGTTGCTTGAAGAATCTGTGTTTTATTTTGAGTTTTAAAATTTAGCTTAGTGTCGCCTGAGTTTTGATTTTTATGGACGTCTTTTAAAATATTTTTTAAGTTATCATGATCCTCAGGGCTGACAAGTTCAAGAATCGAAAGAGCGCTTGCATCTTCCATATCCTCAATGCCAAATAATTTCAGGTAGGATTTATTAACATAGGTGTGCAAGCCTTCATGGATATAACAAATAGCGTCTTGCGAAATATTAAGAATTTTTTGGTAGCGTTGATTTAAATCCTCATATGCATCTGATTTGGATTGCAGATTCTGAATATATAATTCAGTTTTTGCAATTTGTGTAATTGCATGTGTCAGCTGTGATTTATCATCTGCAGGGATAACGGCATCAGCTCCATTTGACATCGATTCAGCTTGAGTCTCTGCAATATTATTGCTGAGTGCAATGAGTGATACATAATGTTCATCACTTTTGAGGCTAGAGCTAACTTCATTAATGCTAAGCTGGTCAAAGTCATCAGAAATAATGGCAATATGGAATTGTTCTACAAAAGAGCATATGTCAGAAAACTCATCTTTGGATGACACAATAGTATCACGAACTGCAAACCCTGAAGACTTGGCAGTTCTGATAATATCATCTGCATTGTTAGCATTATTGCTAAGTACTAATAATTTTAATACTTCATCCATACTGCATACTGCTTATAAATTATTTAAAACTTGATTCTGTGTCGCTATTTCAAGTATTTCAAAATGTGTAAAAGAGCTAGTCTTTTCAAGTGTTTGTCCTAGAATCGCACTACGTTCACTTTTCTTGCCACGTATAACTATGTCATTTGAATCAAAACTTACTCGAGTAGGGACTAACAAGCTAAATTTCTTTTCATTATCTTCAATTTTCTTAAGTAAAAGACCATGATATTTAGTCGAATCATTATTATTAGTATGTATTGTAATAAATGCGCATTCAGCACCAAATAGTTCAACGCCAATTCGGTTTGAATGCTGTGGATCACATTGCATCCACCGAATTGTTCCGGTTAACCATTGAATGGTTTGATCTGCGTTGTTTGTGTCACGAATAGCGATGATTTCACCAACGCGTGTTTTGCAACTTCCATCTGTGTCATAAGTGAGGCAAAACCCACCTGAGCTATAGTTATCGATTTTCCAGGTTCCCGTTTCATTGGCATCATTATTTTTTATTTCTTCAGGTTGTTCATTCTTAGAATTCAATTCTGAGTCATGTTCCCAAATATCTGAAAGATTTTGAGAGATATCTAGACATTGACTGTCTCCTGTCTTTGATTCATCAAAAATAATTTTTGATTTTTCTTCAATCGGTAACAAGGCCATGCTATGTAGAATATAAGAATCTTCAGCTAAGGGATCAGGCTCATCTTGTTCAGGATTTAAAGTCTCTAAAATCTTATCTAGGCAAATAATAGCTTTAACTTTTTGATTGCTTTTTAGGCGCTTTTTGCTTCTTTGTGTAGGCTTGCCTATCATTTCGATTAAACGATTGGCAAGATCTGGATCAATCTCATCATCAGAGTGTAGATAGTATGAATGAGACTGCACATACTTTTGCTTTAATTCAGAAAGTTTATTTATGAATAAAGAATAAAGCACAAAACGGTTCTCTGAAGATATGGGAACTTCTCTAGGTATGTAGTACGAAGGCGGTTTGCCAGTCGCTAAATTAGCAAGATAAATATAATCTTCAGTAAATGTCTCAAGATTACTTTGAATTTCGATTAGCTGACAGTTTTTGTTTAAAAATTTTATAATAGCACTTGCCTCACCTTGCCTTAGTTTATTGAATGAAATCATGGTCAGTGAGCATAGATACTTAAAAATATTTGCGATTGTTGTTTTTTCTGAAAGCTCTCTATCTTGAACAACACGATTTTGAAAATCATAAAATTCTGCAACACGATAGAGCTGACAGATATCAGGCCAGATGTTTTCTGAGATTTTTTGATATGTTAGTAAGCTCGAAACATATTCTTGTTTTAAACAACAAATAGCCTTGAAAAGTGATAATAGTAATTTCTTCTGATTGAGACTGTTATCACCATGCACAGCTTCAGCAATAATAATCTTATAAGAGATTGCTATTTCAGCTAAAATTGATTGCTGAAAATTATGACTTTTTACGGCATTTCCTGATAGAGGAAACGTCTGATGAGATAAAGATTTACTATGTTGGGCTAAAATTGATTTACAAATTGGCGCCAATATTTCTAATGAGGCGTAGCGCTGCTTGCTTGGGAATGTAACACGGTTGCTATTGGAGATAAGTTCGATTAATTCCGTGCTTGCTTTTTGCGGATCAGCAAGTGATGCTGACTTAATCCACTTTTTAACTTTTCGAGGTGTCAATGCGAAATCTTCATGAGCCAACGGGTCCTGACTTGGTATATAGATTTGCATATCCAGAAGCATGATATTCCCTTAAATTTTGATGTGTTCCTGTTCATCAATTTTATAGTGTGACCCTTGAAAAAGCGGCAGGAACCTTAGCTACCTATCGGATGAGGCTGTCCGCCTATCGAGATAAACAAAAAAATGACGGTTTAAGCAACAAATTCTGGGTGATGAGATAGTAAGAGTTTTGGATAAACATCTAAGAAATAGTAAGTTAGATTCAATAGATTTTGCTCATTTCTCCGGCTATTTCTTGAGCAAGTTTGGGCACTAAATAGCCAGGAAGTTCTTTTTTCATACAATCTAGAATTGCTTCTGCTTGTCGCTTCTCTACGTGAAAATGATGCGTGCCACGCGCTGGGTCAAGCATGTGTAGGTAATAGGGGAGTGTCCCTGCAGAAAATAATTTATGTGACAGCTCAATTAAAATTTTGTGATCGTCGTTAACGTCTTTTAATAATACAGACTGATTCAGCATGATTGTTCCAGTTGCTTGAATATTTTTAGCTACGATAAAAAACTTATTAGTAATTTCTTCTGGATGATTGATATGAAATACACAGATTGTATTTATCTTACATTTTTCTAGCATAGTTAAAAATTTATTGGTAAGTCTTTCAGGAATGATAGAGGGAAATTTTGTATGTATCCGAATAGTCTTTACGTGAGGAATATTTTCAAGGGTCTTGAATAATTGTGAGAGCATCTCATCTTGTAAGCTGAGCGGGTCTCCTCCACTTAGTATTACCTCATTTATGCTGGAATCTTTTTCAATAAAAGATATAGCATTTTTAAAGTGATGTGAGTTTGGGTTATCTTTTACATAAGGGTAATCTTTTCGAAAACAGTATCTGCAATGAACTGGACAGGTATGTGTTGTTATCAACAAGACTCGATTTTTGTACTTTTTAATGATGCCATCTTGTTGAGTTGCCTGTTGATCACCAACTGGGTCAATATTGTAGCCAACAGGGTTAATCAATTCTTGTCTGCTTGGTAAATACTGTCGCAGTACTTTGCTGTTAGCGGAATGATTTCTTAAAAGTGATTGCGTGAGTTGAACTGGAAAGAGGGTGTTTATATCTTTAAGTTCATCTTGACTAATATCCAGACATGAATAATCGAGATTAGTCATGCCAACATATTCGCTTGCGAATATTTTTTTCCAGTCAGGGGTATGTTCCAAGCTTTGCATGCGCGCTATCATAGCGCGTCTTTCAATTTAGAAGTATCTCTATGGCTAGCTACAGTACAAATGAATTCAAGTCAGGTTTGAAAATCATGTTGGATGGCGATCCCTACACAATCGTCGAAAATGAATTCGTCAAGCCCGGTAAAGGTCAGGCATTTAATCGCGTGAAAGTGCGCAATTTAAAAACTGGTCGTGTAGTTGATCGCACATTCAAGTCCGGAGATAGTGTCGAAGGTGCCGATGTCATGGAAACTGATATGCAGTACTTGTATAACGATGGCGAGCAATGGCATTTCATGCATCCAGAGACCTATGAACAGCATGCAGCGGATGCCACTGCAGTAGCCGATTCTGCAAAGTGGTTGAAGGATAATGATGTATGCACTGTCACTTTATATAACGGTGCACCACTATCCGTGAGTGCACCAAATTTTGTTGAACTTAAAATCACACAGTCCGATCCTGGGGTGAAAGGGGATACGGCCCAAGGCGCAACAAAACCCGCCACGCTAGAAACAGGTGCTATGGTGAAAGTCCCGCTATTTGTTGAAGAAGGTGAAGTGATCAAGATTGACACGCGAACAGGTGAATATGTATCGCGTGTAAAAGAATAGATCTTTCTATCTCGACTAATATTTGCTATGACCCTAAAATAAATCGAGTTTCAGAATTTAATTAAAAAATCGTGACTCTCGTCAAGTTTAATTAATATGCAAAATTGGCAGCCGAATACCACATTAGAAACCCTCAGGCTGCGAGCTCAAATGTTTATGCAAGTGCGCGAGTTTTTTCTTGAACGTGGCCTGCTAGAAGTCGAAACTCCTTTGCTTGATAGATATACAGTAACGGACCCCAATATCGAATCATTTGAGGTGATGATAGGTGATGAAAAGTATTATCTGCAAACCTCACCTGAATATGCTATGAAGCGTTTAATTGCATCAGGAAGTCCCGATATTTATCAAATCTGCAAATCATTTCGTAAAAGTGAAAAAGGTCCTTTGCATAATCCTGAATTCACCATGCTTGAGTGGTATCGAAAAACTTTTTCTTTGCAGGAAATTATGCAAGAAGCAGCAAACTTAATCTGTTTGCTTGTTACAAGGTTAGATCAGCCCAGCTATATTAGCTATGAGCAAGCATGTATGCAGGTAATGGATTTAAGTTTATCTGAGCTTACTCATGAGAAACTTAAATCTATTGCATCCGAACATGGTCTGCAAATCCAACAGTCTTTTTCTAAAGATCAATTATTAGATTTTGTGTTTACACGTTGTGTTACAAAAACTTTTGATAAAAATTCACTAACAATAGTATATCAATATCCTTCATCACAGGCGGTTCTTGCAAAAATAACTCAAGACAATCCGCAAACAGCTGAGCGATTTGAAATCTTTTGTGGTGAATTAGAACTGGCGAATGGCTATGTTGAGCTCACGGATCATAAAGAACAGCTTGATCGTTTTCAAACAGATCTGGATATTAGAAAGCAACGTAAGCTTCCCGAAATTGACGTAGATTATCGGCTCATTGTAGCGCAACAACATGGCTTGCCTGATTGTGCGGGTGTGGCTGTGGGTTTAGATCGCGTATTAATGTTAATAATCAATTCGTCTGATATAAAAGATTCAATTAGTTTTAGTTTTTAGATATGAGCTTTCGAATACTGATATTATCCATCGTATTGTTGATTGTGGCTTGTAGTTCTCCAATTAAAGAGCAAAGCGATGCTATCTTTACTGTGGTTAGTCATGATTACAAGTTTATTGATCAATTGCTTTATGGTGATGCAGTCAGTGAACGCGAGATCGATATATTGCTGACCTTACCTAATCCTCAGTATTTCTCTCCTCCATACCCTGCGATTGTTCTATTGCATAGTTCATGGGGCTTAAGCAGTCAAGAGTGGCTATACGCTAACGAATTTAAAGATATGGGGATTGCTACATTAGCAATTGATAGCTTTTCTCCACGTGATGTAGGTAAGACATCACGTGATCAAACGCTAGTATCAAGTGCCTCTATGATTAAAGATGCCTATGCAACTCTCGAATATATTTCTACTAATCCAGAGTTTGATGAAAACAAAGTAGCAGTTATGGGGTTTTCTAAAGGTGGGATTGTTGCTATGTACTCAGTCATTGATCAAGTTAGAGCAGCTTCAACGAACACTGATTTAAGATTTAATGCACATATTGCTTATTATCCATGGTGTGGAATGGCGATAAATAATATGAAGACTACAGGAGCACCAGTATTGATACAGGCAGGAGCTAAAGATATTGTGACACCATTAAAGGCTTGTAGAGAATTAATTACTGAAGATTTTAGTCAAGCAGATCAGTCAACATTTACTATTAAAGAATATTCTAAAGCGCGACATGCATTTGATCACCCTATTTTGTCGAGAGTCCCATTTCCAATTTCGCTCACTGCTCAAGTTCCTGCGAATTGTAAGATTGAAGAAAAAAGTCGAAATAATTTCTATGAAATCTATAATAATAAGCCTATCTACCAAGATAATGTCGCTGAGGTGCTAGAGGCCTGCAGTCAATACAAAGGTAAGGCGGGATATAATAAGCAAGCGGCAAGCCAAGCCTTGCTTGATACAAAAGAGTTTTTAAAACTTCATTTACTTGATTAATCATTTCAGTGTTTAAACTAAATATTCGATACATAGTTTTAAGTATTTTACTTTTATGCTTTCCTTTTTTGGTCTTTTCAAAGTCGCCCAATTTTGTGCGCTATCAAAACAGCTCATTAGATTTATCTTCCAATGAAGTCAGTTATGAGGAGTTTAAGATTTGTTATCAGCATGGTTGTCGGCAAATTCAATCAGTCTCGTTAACTGGAAATGAATGGAAGAAGTTGACCTCTGATTGGGAGTTAAACAATTTAAGTGCTGCTCATGAAAGAATTCAAATTGCAGAATATGTTGCCCAATTTGAAATTATAGTGGGTAGAATGACGGATACACAGTTTGATGTTGGGGGTTCATATGCAAGTCTCTTTGGGTTAGAAAGATCTAAGAGCAATCAGATGGACTGCATAGATGAATCATCAAATACATATACTTATTTGCGCATACTTGAGAGCGAAAATATGCTTAAATGGCACACTATAGAAGGTTACATTTCTCGAGTAGGCTTCTCCGCTGGTTATCCACATACTGCAGTGCTAATTAAAGAAAAAGAATCAGACGAAGAATTTGTTGTGGATTCCTGGTTTTACGATAATGGTCGACCACCAGTCATTGTTAAGAAAAACCACTGGAAGCTCGGTTGGAAACCTCAGAAAATCAATTCAGATTAAGCAAAAAAATTAAGCCATGCTAAAAACAAAAAAGCAGAGTAAATACTCTGCTTTTTTTTGTTTAAATGAGTTGTAGATTTAGCTCTTATTACGACGGCTAAATCCAAGCATACCTGCAATGCCAGAAAGCATTAATGCAAGAGGAGCAGGAACAGGGACAGGTGTGAGATCCACATTGATATCAATTTGTCGACCGCGAAGTTCTTTTAAACCATCAAAATTTTCCTCGCAGTAGGCGCTTTGAAAACAAATGTCCTGATTAATCTCTACATTTGTGACTTTACCCCAATGTGCGCCACCAAAATTAGTATTTTTATTGTTAGCACTTGGTTTAACACCATCTATGCTTGAACTAATTTGAAAGTTAAATTTTCCATCCGCAGGCAATAATGAAACACCCAAAGTGATGCCATCAAGCAAACCGACACCAGTCAATGTGCCACCTGAGAAGTTCCAATATTCAATATCTGCGCCTGGAGCAGATCCATTTTCAGATTTAAACTGTGGCGGATCATAGGGGGCTGGGAAGTTTTTGTCATAGTTGAATTCAATGATCCAACCAGTGCCTACTTCGCTTGGATGTAAAGCATTGCCGGTTAGCTTGCCTGTTTCTGCCATGTCGTCAAGAACTAATGTGCCAACACCTGTAGGTAAATAAGGTGGATCAAATCGAAAGTTTTGGCCTAAGCCTGGTACACCTGGAGGTGCAAACCAAAGGCTATGTGATGAGCCTGAACCATCTGCAGAAGTAACATCATAAATCCGGGTTGTAGCCGCTTGGGCAGTGCTTATTAATAATGCTGCCAATGCTAGCAGCGCAAAAATAGTTTTTCGCATTTCTCTTTCCTTTTTCTGAATAAAATTTATCGATTGAGATTCTGCATGGAAAATATTGTCCTGGACACAAAATATTTTTGAAGTTGTGACGGGATCGACAAAAATAGTGTCACTTGTAACAAAAATTTAATCTTTCGTCTTAAATTCTGCTACTGACTAAGTCCTTTATAACCATGGTGATTAGATAAGTTGTAACAAATTCTAATATTTCGGGTCTCATTAGTAGTTCAAAAATTATTCTGAGTGATTCTTAAATGAGTGGAGTATTAATGCAAAAATATTTGAAAGCCTTTATTTATTACTTATTGGTAGCTGTGGTTCTGTTTATTTTTTCCCCAACTGCTAGTAGTACAAGTAAACATAATGACAAAATTATTGTTGGAAATTTTTCTGGAAATGATTTGATGGATTGGAATTCAAGATCCTTTGAAGGAAATACACAGTACATACTTTCAGATGAAGATGGCGTAATCTCATTACAAGCTGAGGCAAATCAATCAGCTTCGGCTTTTTATAAAAAAGTGAAAGTGAATATCCAAGAGTATCCCTATCTGAATTGGTCATGGAAGGCTAATTCAAAATACAACTCTCTGAATGAGGAGACTAAATTAGGTGATGATTATGTGGCACGTGTATATGTTGTAATGAAGCGTGGCGCATTTCCCTGGAATACTTATGCGTTAAACTATATTTGGTCAAGTAATAACAGTCCTGATGAGAGTTGGCCAAATGCTTTTACAAAAAATGCAGTCATGATCCCTATCAAATCAAGCGAAGATTCTCATCAAGTTTGGTTTACGGAAAAAGTTAATGTCTATGAAGATATTAAAAAATATCTTGGTTTTGATGTAAAAGAAATTAATGGTGTAGCAGTAATGACTGATGCAGATAATACTGGCCTAAGTGCAAGTGCAAATTATGGTGATATGTATTTTACTGCTCAGTAAATAAGTTAGCCAGTACTCCCAGATATACTGGTTTGATAACTGTTATGCTTTTGTCGCTTCGATAGTGGCGGAGACAACATAATCTGTCACATTATGCTCGGACGCCCATTCTTTTATAAACTCTTTACTCTCGTTTTTTGGCTGAATTTTAATATCTTGGAATCCAGCCTTTTGAATCATTGATTCTAAATCAGTAATTAACGAAGCTCCCGACATGCAACCCGTTAATAAATCTACATCACTCTTCATTTCATCAGGAAGCTCGGCAGTTGCCACTACATCAGAAATAGCTAATCGTCCTTTAGGTTTTAGAACGCGAAATGCCTCCGTAAACACTCGTTGTTTATTGGGCGATAAATTAATAACGCAGTTTGAAATAATCACATCAACTGCATCATTAGCGACTGGTAGGTTTTCAATTTCTCCTAAACGAAAATCAACATTAGTAAAACTACTTTCGTTTGCATTGTTCCTTGCCTTGCTGATCATGGAAGGTGTCATGTCAACACCAATGACTTGACCCACGTCTCCAACTTGTTTGGCAGCTAGAAAAGCATCAAAACCTGCACCACTACCTAGATCAAGTACTGTCTCGCCATTCTTAATAGATGCGATTGCCTGTGGATTGCCACAGCCCAAGCCTAAGTTTGCACCACCAGGCACAGCGGCTAATTCTTCTAATGAGTAACCCAAGGCTTTTGATGTGGCATCGACATCAGGTGTGCCGCAACATGAATTAGAGGTAGAGTAACCTCCTAGATCTGAGTGCCCAGTTTCCGCGACTTTTCCATAACGTTCACGCACTTTGTTGCGAACTCGATCATTTTCGACATTGCTAGAATTACTACAATCACTCATTTCAGAAATCCTCTGACAAATTTGAAGGCTATTTAGGGAAAATAATGCAAAAAGCCAGCGCATTCTAAGTGAATGCACTGGCTGTAGAAATAGACCTTATTTTGATGGATTAAATTTCAAATTGAATTCAGTGGCATGCTAATCATCCCACTAGATTAGGTTAGTTTTGTTACGCAGCCGTAAAGCCAATAGCAAACGCAACTAAAAATAATGCGATGATCATATAAAGAAATGCTGTGCTATCTTTCATGGTGCTCTCCTTATTAGTAGAATTAATGTGCATATAAAATACGACAGCACCATTTGGAAATAGTTCTAAATTTACGCAGATTATTTGAGTTAATTTGCTGCGATGGTTTCGCCCATTTTTACTGCTTGGTCGACATGTAAATTCTCACTAAATTTAGCGAAATCTTTTGAAAATAATAATACGACAGTCGAACCCATATTAAATGTGCCCATGTGATCGCCTTTGTGAAGCTTTATCGACTTATCAGTGTAGTTGTAATGCACGGCGGTACTTAAATGTGGTGGGGTGATTAAACCTTGCCAGACCATCTCGATCGCGGCAACATTAACTGCTCCCACCATGACAGATGCCATGTATCCATGTTTGCATTTGAATATTGAAATTACTCGCTCATTGCGTGCAAACAATTTATCAATTGTTTTTGGTGCGTAAGCTGCAACACTAAACAGGCGACCTGGCACATAGATCATTTCTAACAGCTCTGCGTCATAAGCCATATGAACGCGATGATAGTCACGTGGTGATAAATAGATCGTGCAAAATTCTCCGTCGACAAATTCTTGTGTACTTAGGCAACTTGCGGTGAGGAACTCATTAAGTGTATATGTTTTACCTTTTGCCTGAATTAAGTCTTTATCAACAATCTTGCCAAACTGACTTATTCTGCCGTCACTGGGAGATACAATCGTATGTTCACTTTGGTCAATTGGCCTAGCTTCTGTTTTTAATTCACGTGTGAAAAATTTGTTAAAAGTTTCATAGCTATTTATGTCGCCATTTAATGCATCATTCATATCAACCTTGAATAACTTTATAAATCCTTTAATTAGAGAAGACGTAAAAGGAAATGGCTGGCGTGTGAACCAATAAGTGATGCGTGATATTAGATGGTGTGGGAAACACTGAAATGATAGTCCTTTAAGTTTTTCCCAAGGTGTTGCGAGTTCGTTGCTCATTAGCTTGAATGATGTTTTCGGATGGTAAGAAAGTCATCGGTGATAGTATCTATTCTATGAGGCACACTGAAGAGGGCGCTGATGCCAGTGTCAGGGGCGATCAAATATACTGCACTGCTGTGGTCGACTAGATAGTCTGTTTGAAAATCATTTTGTTTTTGTATTGTCGCAATAATGCCCATGTTTCTTAAAAAGGGAGCCAGTGTTTCATCATAGGCGGTAATTCCGATAGCATCTTCATGAAATGCATTGGCATAAGCTTTCATTTTATCAGGTGTGTCTCTTTCAGGGTCAACCGAAACAAAAATGATTGAAGTATTTTCAATACCGTGCTCTTCTTCTAATTGATTGATAACACCGGTTAATATACTGAGAGTTGTTGGGCAGATATCAGGGCAATGAGTAAAACCAAAAAACCATAGTGTCCACTGATCTTTAAGATCTTCGTTTGTAAAAGGTTGACCTTCATGATCGATAAATTGAAACTTTGGAACTATTTTAAGCTGATCGTATAAATATGTAGCATTTTGCAACTGCGAGCGAATGTCGCCTTTATGATTTGATTTATAAACTTGCACGCTCACGCCAACCAAGAGTGCAGCAATACCTAAGATAGCAATAATTTTATTCATATGAATGAGTCAATCAAACTAACATCTATACAATTAAGGGGTCTTATAGATGAAGTTTCTATTTTATTAGAAAGTCAGTCTTTAAGCTTCGGTCAAGGGTTGCAGTCTGCCCGTGACGAGGCCGCGTATCTTGTCAGTTTTGTTGCTGGATTGCCACCAGATTTTTCTTTTGACATGGACAACAAAGTCCTCACAAAACAAGAGATTGAGCTGATTGAACAGCATCTTGAAAAGCGTATTTTCCAACGTCAACCATTAGCCTACATATTAGGACAAACTTGGTTGTCTGGAGTGCCATTTTTGGTAAATCAAAATACTTTGATTCCTAGATCGCCAATCGCCGAAATGATTCGTGACCGTTTCGTGCCATGGCGTTTTGAGCAACCAAAGAGAATATTAGAATTGTGCACTGGCTGCGGTTGTTTGGGTATTCTTGCGGCATTAGAGTTTGAAAATGCAAAAGTTGATATCACGGATATTGACCAACAGGCTTTAAATGTTGCGCATGAAAATATTCTGCTACATAAGCTTGAAAAGCGCGTAATTGCTTTAAATTCAGACGTATACGACCAGATTCCACCTAGTCAATATGATATTATTCTAGCGAATCCGCCATATGTGCCGCAAAGCGAGTGTGCTTATCTACCGGCAGAATTTAAATATGAACCTGTGCATGCTTTGTTTTCTGGCCAAGATGGACTCGATATCCCGAAACGTATCCTTACGGGAGCCACTCAATTCCTTGCACCAAATGGCATTTTGATATTGGAAGTTGGGCAATCGGCCATGAATTTACAAGTATGTTATCCCCAGCATCAGTTTACATGGCATGAGTTGGATGATGGCGGTGAGGGTGTATGCGTCTTGACTCGCGATGAATGCCAACTGATTTTTGAAACCGCAATGAAACAACAAGAGAATTAGATGTCAGGTAATACATTTGGAATTTTATTTAGCATGACTTCATTTGGCGAAAGTCATGGGCCTGCAATAGGAGCTGTTGTTGATGGTTGTCCTCCGGGAATTCCTTTGTCTGAGGAAGATTTACAAGTGGATCTTGATCGACGCAAACCAGGTCAATCTAAATTTACAACTCAAAGACGCGAATCAGATTGTGTTGAGATTTTATCGGGTGTGTTCGAAGGTAAAACCACGGGAACGCCTATAGGTTTGTTAATTCGTAACGAAGATCAACGGTCCCGTGATTATTCCAAAATTGCTGACAAGTTTCG